>NZ_SJDU01000292.1 GCF_005518285.1 Brachyspira catarrhinii
TTTTATAAGCATGCCCGATTAATCCGAATCCAGTTATATCGGTTGCGGACTTGACATTATATTTATTCATTATCTTGCATGATTTTTTATTTAAAGTTTTCATCGATTCAAAAACATCTTCAATATCTTTTTCTTTAATAAGTCCGTTTCTCATAGCCGCCAGAGAGCATCCCGTTCCCAAAGGTTTAGTAAGTATTATAATATCTCCGTCTTTAGCTTTTGAATTAGCCGTTATTTGATTGGGATTAGCAAAACCTATGACAGCCATTCCGTATTTAACCGTAGCGTCAGTTATCGTATGTCCGCCTACGACTAATGCTCCAGCTTCCGTAGCTTTATCCTGTCCTCCTTTCAAAATATTAGCGAGTATATTTAAAGAATCGTCTTTTGGAAACATCGTTATATTCAAAGCTAATTTAGGCTCTCCGCCCATCGCATAAATATCGCTTATAGAATTGCAAGCCGCTATCTGCCCGAATAAATAAGGGTCTGCGACTACGGGAGGAAAAAAATCTGTGGTAAATATTATAGCGTTATCTTCGGAAATTTTATAAACTCCCGCGTCGTCTCCGATATCAATATCCGATAAAAGATTGGAATCGGTTTTTGCTTTTAATATAGGAAGCAAAGTTTTTTCAAGCAAATCTGGAGGAATTTTAGCGGAACATCCCCCTTCCAAAGCGCATGATAATAATTCTATATTATCTTTATTTTCCATAATAATTTTAAAAAATTTTAAATTACAAAAATTTAGAATATAAAAATATTAATCCGCAATTACGCTTATAGCTTTTTTGCCAAATTTATTAGTATGGAATTTTACAATTCCAGAAGCGGTTGCAAAAATGGTGTGGTCTCTTCCTATATCGACATTTTTGCCGACATGAAATTGGGTTCCTCTTTGCCTAACTATTATATTTCCAGATATAACTTTCTGCCCGCCGTAAACTTTAACTCCAAGTCTTTTGGATTGACTATCTCGTCCGTTTTTTGAGCTTCCGCCGCCTTTTTTATGAGCCATTTTATCTCTCCTCTTTGTATTTTATGTAATCGGGATATTCTTTTATTAATTCTTTTATTCCTATCAAATATCCTTCGCTTACAATTTTGTATTCTTTTTTTTTGCTTTCTTCAAGTTTATCAAAATCTTTTAATATTAAACTTAAATTAGCGTTATCTATTTTATAAATTAAATATTTTTTCCCAACTATGCTAATCAAAGCCCTTTGCATCGCTTGAGTAATTGAACTTAAAGCTATACAAACCTCGTAGCCTTCGCCAATTTTTTTTACTCCAGCATGTCCATCAACCGAAATATATTCAATAATTCCTTCACTATTATAACGAACATTTACCAACGAAGCCATAAAATCAAACTATTATATCTTCAATAGTTATTTTATGATATTTATGCCTATGTCCCGTTTTTCTTCTATAGTCTTTTCTTCTTTTATGCTTTCCAATTATAACTTTATCGCCTTTCAAACTTTCCGCTATTTTTGAGTTGACTTTTACATTTTCTACATAAGGAGTTCCAACGACAACGGTTTCATCGTCTTTCTTTAACAAAAGAATTTTAATTTCAGGCGATTCTTTCGCGTCCTCTCCCAAATATTCTATCAATATATTTTGTCCTTTTTCCACTTTATATTGTTTTCCTTTAACTTCAACTATTGCATACATTGTCGTTTATCTCCGTTTAATTTTTTTAAATTTATTTCTTAATTAATTATTTCAATATAGACATAAACTGTACTATAATAATATAATTTTGTCAAGCGTTTTATTTAAGAATTTTAAAAAAATAAAGATTATCTTGATAAGATTTATATAGAAGTATTGAAAAACAAAATAATATATATATAATCTATTATCAATAAAATAAATTTTTTATTATTAAAGCAATTAAAAAACGATTTGATAGGAATTAAATTTTCAAAATGGCGTTAATAAAACAATTTGCAATTATTTTTTCAATATATTCGATTTCAGATATTTTTTGTAAATCGCTCAAACTTCCGATACCAGCAAATGTTGTCGGAATGCTCACTCTTTTTATACTTCTTATAATGGGAATAATAAAAGAACATCATATTGATAAAGCGAGCGAAATTTTAATTGGCAATATGTCTTTATTATTCGTTCCCGCGACTTTGGCGATAATGGAAGAATACAAATATATAAAAGAGGAAATTATCCCGTTTATAATTATCTGCGTATTTATGGTAATAGTCATAATGGTTTCTACGGGATTAATCGCTCAAATTTTGGAAAAAATTTTTAATAAAATAAGAATAAAAAGAGAAGGAAGAGAAAAATAAAAATGATAGAATTATTTGAATCAAATCCAATCATACCAATCGTTATAACTTTGATAGCTTATATCATTTCATATACTATCTATATAAAAACTAAATTGCCGATTTTAACGCCTTTGGTGACAACGGTAATTTTGGTTGGTTTTTCTTTATATTTTATGCAAATTCCTTATAATGTTTATAACGAAAGCGGAGGAAAATTTATAAACGCTTTAGTCGGTCCCGCAACCGTAGTTTTGGCTCTTCCAATTTATAGAAATCTCCCTATACTCAAGGCAAATCTTCCCGTAATATTGATAAGTATAGCTATAGGAAGTGCGATTGGAATAATAGGAATTTTTATAATGTCAAAAGCTCTTGGAATATCGAACAATATACTTTTATCGTTGCTTCCTAAATCGGTAACAACGGCAATAGCGGTGGATATTTCCGCAAATATTGGAGGAATAAAATCAATAACGGTTTTATCGGTAATAATATCGGGAATCACTGGAGCAATAGTAGCTCCGTTTGTTTGTAAAATATTCAAAATAAAATCTCCCCTAGCAATAGGCTTGGGAATAGGAACTTCTTCGCATGCGGTTGGAACGAGCAAAGCTATAGAACTTGTTCCAGCATCTAAAATAATTACATCTCCATCTTCT
>NZ_SJDU01000293.1 GCF_005518285.1 Brachyspira catarrhinii
AATGATAATCACTTTTTTACCATTTAAAATACTCATGGCTTTCCTCCAAAAATTTTTATTTATTTTAAAAATTTGCCTATAAGTTTAATAACCCATAGCGCTAAATTTATTAAAACCTAATTCGTTTGTGGCTCCCGTTATAACCTGCAACTCCGCTTCAATAGAACCGTCAGGTTTCAAAGAGCCTTCAAATCCTCCAGCTATTTTATCGGTATAATCCAACATACCTATAATTTTATCCATTTTAGGCAAATTTATAACGATATTAGCGTTTCCTGCCGTAACAACGGCGTTAGCGGACACATCGGCATCGGCTAAAGACTGCGAAGAACCGTCTCGTCCAGCGTATTCGTCAGTTACTATGCAAGTTTTAATTCCAAACGCTTCCGCTTTTTTACAATTCATTATCAAATCTGAATCTGGATTGCCGAAACCTTCTTCAGATATTATAACACCATCCAAACCGAAATAATTAGCCAATTTAGAAGCCCAATCAGAAGAGCGCATTTTATCGGCTAAAAACACATTTTCGTTAGTTATTATAGCTCCCATAAAATTAATTTCTTTACCATGTTTTTCATATAAAGCTTTTATTATAGGATTGTTTAAATGGTGGTAAGTCGTATTTTTATCGCAAGCCGAAACACAATTTCCGCTCACTATAGCTCCGTCCATAATCTCCGTAGGATAAATGAAAGTTGGGACTATTTTTTTAGCGTCTACTCCATAAACATAAGTGTCATGCAATAAACCTTGAGTTTGAAGCATATATACATATCCCACTTTAGGAAGATTAGGATACATAGAAGCCTGCTCAAATATAGGTTTAGTTTCATAGCTATAAGTATTGTCGGGTTTCAAATCTTTAGCTAATTTGCCTAAATATGTAGCGACTCTTAATCCCGCTCCTCTAACCGCCGCTTCATAATCATGTTTTTCTATAGGTTCTACAGGTTCTATAACCAAACATAAATTATTAAGTTTTGAAAAAGGCGTATAATCCGCTCCAAGTCCGCTCATATCGATTATTCCTTCCTGAAAGCCGACTATTTTACCGCAAGTTATAACTGCGGCTCCTTTTAATACATGGGTTTTGCCTTCTCCCACAGTATCGACTTTTGAAATCATACCTGGAAATATTCCGCCTTTACCGTCCACTTTTACTCTCGGCTCTATAACATCTTTAACGGGCGTTATACGAATCGATTCCCCAGGACGCGCGACTTCAACCTGAACGCTTTTTAATTTTTCGTCTTCAAGGACAATTTTTGTAACTTCGTCTTTGTTTACAAAAAGCGTTCCGTTTTCAACTTTTGAAATTTTGTCAAGTTTTATATCTTTAATATAAATCTCGCCTACTTCTAACTTCATATATTCTCCTTAAAAGTTATTTTATTATATATTAATTTATAATTTAAAGCAAACAAAAATAGCGGAAAAATAATATATTTCTCCGCTATTAAAATTTTAAAAATATTAATACAACCTAATAATTTATCGTTTATTTTAGAAATGATAATATTTTTTATTGCGCCGCAATATGCAGTCAATTCTCATTCGCAAAGTTTGTAAATTAAAATATATTTCATTATTATTCCTTACTAACTAATTCTTAAACCTATCTAATTATAAATTGTAAAACTAAAAATTAGCTTCAATATATTTATTTACCGATATTGCAGCTATAGCGCCGTCCGCAGTCGCCGTAATCACTTGTTTAAGCATTTTTGGTCTCAAATCTCCGCAAGCAAAAACGCCTTGAATATTCGTTTTCATCTCTTCATCTGTAATTATATATCCGTCTTCCATCTTTACTTTGCCTTCGAACAATTTGGTAAGAGGAACATATCCGACAAATATAAACACTCCAAAAGTTCCGTCCTCTTCATCGGCTTTATATTCCCATTGTTCGCCCGTTTCGTTATTCAAAAATATAGCGGATTCCACTAAACCTTCGCCTTTAACTTCCAAAAGTTCCGTTCTGAATTTTATTTCTATTTTAGGATTAGCTTTAGCCTTTTCTTCTATAGAATCTGCGCAACGAACATAATCTTTTCTTACTATTAAAGTTACTTTTCTTGCAAATTTAGATAAATACATAGCCTCTTCAACTGCCGTATCTCCTCCGCCTATGCAAAATACTTCCATACCTTCAAAAAAGTTTGCATCGCAAGTGGCGCAATATGAAACGCCTTTTCCCGTATATTCCAATTCTCCTTTACAACCTAATTTTCTCGGTTGAGCGCCTGTAGCTATAATAACAGCTTTCGCCTGATATGTATTTCCATCGGATGTTTTAATTTCTTTTATTTTATCGTTAAAATTAACATCCACAACTTCTTTATGCTCTATTTCGGCTCCAAATTCTTTAGCCTGCTCTATCATTTTATTTATAAGGTTTTTAGGATGCCTTTCTTCTTCAGTAGTTTCATAAAAACCCGGATAATTCGCTATTTCGTCTGTTATGCTTATCTGTCCGCCAAAACTACCTTTTTCAAAAAGAATAGTTTTCATTTTTCCTCTTGCCGAATATATAGCCGCAGCCAAACCAGAAGGTCCGCCTCCAATTATAATACAATCATATAAATCGCTCATAAAATAAAATCTCCTTAAATTTTATATTATACTTTCTATAGAACCGTTTATTAATTCATAATCAATTAATCTAAAATCTTCGTCTATAGTTTTAGTTAATTTTCTTCTCGGTTTATCCAAAAAATTCTTTGATAATTCTATAGAGTTTTCTATTAATTCTATAGATTCCAAATCAATTTCTCCGTTATTATAAGCAAGAACTATAGTTTTATACGGAGTTTCATAAGGCTTAATACTACTAACTATAGGATGCGTCAAAAGTTTATATCCTAAATGAATAATATCTCTTGCCTTATATAAAATTTCCATAAAATCCGCTTGCTCAAAATAAGAAATGCCAATATTTTTACCTGACATTTCTTC
>NZ_SJDU01000294.1 GCF_005518285.1 Brachyspira catarrhinii
CATTTCAGACCGCAGCTCAAAAATCTTAACTGGGAATTTGAATATGTTCCTAAAAGAGACAGAGTAAGAGAAAAAGATAAAACATATTTCGGATTTGATATTACGCATATAACAGAAGATGATAAACAAGGTGAATATTTAGACTTTGCAAATAGTCATGGATGCAATTTGGAAACTGGTAAAGGACATGATGGAATTAACCCTATAAAAGAAGAATTACATCAAACTTATTGGATAGCTCAAAAAGCAATAGATGAAATGGATAATTTTGATTTTGATAAACCCTTATTTATGTGGGTTAGTTTTGTAGACCCTCATCATCCTTTTGACTCTATAAAAAAATATTATGATATTTATAAGGATATTAAACCCAAAGAACTTAACAGCAAATTAAAATTAGATAGCAAAAGACCAGAATATCTGACCAGACAGGGAGAGAGAGGATATTGGCCGGGGGGCGGTGAAGAACATAACTATTCAGAAAAAGAAATTGAAGAGATAAAAAAACTATATTATGGTATGATTAGTTTTATAGATGCACAAATAGCTAGGATTATAGATAAATTAAAAGAAAAAAATGAGTGGGATAATACAATAATAATATTTACAAGCGATCATGGAGAATATTTAGGAGATTACGGATTATTAAGGAAAGGTCCTTTTATGTATGACTGCCTCATAAAAACTCCTTTGCTGTTTTATGGAAAAAATATTATAAAAAATAAAAGTGATGAAATAATAGAAAATATAGATATAGTACCAACGATATTGGAATTAATAGGAAAAGAAGTACCATATGGTATACAAGGTCATAGTATAAAAAATATACTTACAGGAAAAGATAAAAATAAAACATACAAAAAAGGTGCTATTGTTACTTATGATGCTCATGATAGAGGCATATTCATAAAAACTTACAGAACTAAAAAATACAAACTTTCTATATTTTTGAATGAAGAATATGGTGAGTTATATGATTTAGAAAAAGATGTTAATGAAACTAATAATTTATTTTTTAATCAAGAATATAATGATATAAAAAATAAATTAATTCTTGAAATGTGTCATAAGCTGATAGAGTGCAGTGATCCTCTAAATAAAAGATATGCTAGTTGGTAATTATTTTATTTATAATAAATTAATAATTTTAAGGAGATATAAAAAATGAAAAGAACAGTAAAAATTATTACTTCATTAGTTTTAATTATATGTTTATTTTTATTAGCTTCATGTGCTAATAAAGGCTCATCATCTTCTAATGATGCCAAAACATTAAAAGTGGCTGTAATGCCGTTTTTAAACTCTGTACCTATTGAGTATATGATAAATAACAAATTGGATCAAAAATATGGTTTTACAATTGAAACTGTATATTTCCCATCAGGCGGTCCTATGAATGAAGCATTAGGTGCTGGTTTATGGGAAGTTGGTACTTTGAGTGCTGCTTCTGTTTATTCTTTAGCTAATTATAATGCCCATGTTGTTGCTGATATAGGACACTCTGAAGGAGGAATAGAAGTATTAGTTAATCCAGACTCTGACATTTTAACTGTAAAAGGAGTTAATAAAGATTTCCCAGAAGTTTATGGAGATGCTGCTACGCTAAAAGGTAAAACTATAGCTGTACCTACTGGAACAATATCACATTTAAATGTTATACATTGGCTAAAAGCTATAAATGTCGATCCTAATACTGTTAATATAGTTCATATGGAATTCCCTCAGGCATATCAGGCATTAAAAGCAAAAAAAATAGATGCTGCTGCTTTGAATCCTCCTACTTCTTTTTCTGCTGAAGCTGACGGAATGAAAATAGTTTCTAGTTTAACTACATTAAATATACCTCAATTTGACTCAATAATAGTATCAGATGAAGCATATAATAATAAAAAAGATACTATAGTTTTATATATTAAAGCATTTTTAGAAGCATGCGATGCACTACAAGCTGATACTAATATGGCAGCAGAAGAATTATTAAATTGGTATACAAAAAACGGATCAAGCTCTACTATGGAGGCATGTCAGTCTGAAGTAGCTACTCGTCCTTTTGTTACTACAGAAGAAATTAAAAATATAAAAATAGGGGATTCTGTAAGAGTAACTGCTGACTTCTTTGCAAGCCAATCACTTATTACAGAAGATAAACTTCCTATTGTAGATAAAAATGTAGATACTGAATTATTAAACAAAGCATTGAATTAATAATATAATCGTAAAGGACTTTATAAAATGGAAGAGAATATAATAATTAATTCCTCACTTAAAGAAAAAGAAAAAATCGTCATAGCCAATAAAAAAAGAGAGAGAAATAAATTTTTTATTATATCTGTAATATCTGTTGTAATATTTCTTATAATATGGCAGTTAATAACAGATGTATTTAAATTGTTTCCTTCATATTCTCTTCCAAGTCCTTATACAGTTTTTAAATCCTTTATTTATAAACTTACAAACAAAGCTCCAGATAATGGTACATTATTCCAACATATATTAGCTTCTTTACAAGTGGCATTAACTGGTTATTTTTTAGGTGCTGCTATAGGAATACCGCTTGGAATATGTATGGCTTGGTTTAAAAAATTCAATTTAGTAGCAACTCCATTATTTGACCTTATAAGACCAATACCTACTATAGCATGGATACCTATGATGATATTATGGTTTGGTATAGGATTAGGAGCAAAATCAGCAATAGTATTTATGTCTGCATTTGTGCCTTGCGTTATTAATACATACAGCGGAATAAAAGCTACTACACAGGTGCATTTATGGGTTGCTCAAACTTTCGGAGCTTCAAGAGGACAAATGCTTAAAGAAGTTGCCATACCTACAGCTTTGCCTTATATATTTACAGGACTTAGAGTATCATTGGGGGCTTCTTGGACTTCTTTATGTGCTGCTGAAATGCTTGCGGCAAGCAGAGGTTTGGGATTCATGATACAGTTAAATAGGCAA
>NZ_SJDU01000295.1 GCF_005518285.1 Brachyspira catarrhinii
TTTAAATAAATATTTTGGATAATAATTCCAACGATAAAAATATAAAAAATATAATCAGATTAAAAAAGAAATTGAAAGAACAGCATGACAAAATAAAAAAAGGCAAAGAAAAAAAATTAAAAACAAATAACAAGAAAGAAAATATTAAGAAAAATAATAAAAAAATCATTCTTCTTAAAGATATAAAAGAAATAAAAGATACGAATAAAAATAAAAAAGAATATTTGGATTTTATAAATAGTTTTTGGGATTTATATTTTAGCAATATTTGACGGAGCGGTTATATGTCGAAATTCGGTTTATCGTTGGGAGGAGGCGGAGGACTCGGAAGCTATCAAATCGGAGTTTGGAGAGCCTTGAAAGAATACGAAATTGACAAAAGAATCGAAGCCATATCGGGAACTTCTGTAGGAATACTCAACGCATGTTTAATCGCGCAAAACGATTACGAGATAGCGGAATATATTTGGAAAAACGAAATTGAAAATAATATTCTTTCTAAAAAAAAGCCGAGCATGAAAAATAATTATATATCGTCCAACGGAATATTTAGCCGAGGAGGTTTGCTTGAAATAATAGATAAGTATTTGAATTTGGATATAATAGCCGATTATCCATGCCCGATTTACGCGGCGGCGGTTAATCTAAAAACTATCGATGTCGTTTATTTCAAATTGAACGGAAAAAGTCATTCTCAAATAAAAGAAATAATGATGGCAAGCAGCGCTATACCGATTATATTCGGCAGGCAAAAAATAGAAGACGCCGATTATGTTGACGGCGGAGTGGAAATTTTAAACGGAGACAATTTGCCGTTAAAACCTTTATATGACGAAGGATGCTCTCAAATAATAGCGATAAGCATGTATAAAGAAACGATTATAGAAAAAGACGAAAAATGCAAAGTTTACGAAATCATACCGAGCAAGGATTTGGGAGATTTCAGAACGGGAGCGATGGATTTTTCGCTTAAAGGAGCGAGAATGAGATTGGAAGAAGGATATAAAGATACGATTAAAATATTAAAGCCTATTTTTAGAATGGGTAAAACGCAGGCGGAATCATTATATTTAAATAAAAAATTGTATAAAGAAGAAATTAAAAACGAAATAAATAAAAAAGTTTTGAAAGATAAATTGAATAAAGCGATAAACGATTTGAAAATAAACGAAGATAATTCTTAAAAATTTTATCGTGATGCTATCATAAATTTTCTAAACTATCAATTATAACCGCAAAATTCATTCCTAGCGAAGCCTTTATTAAAATTGCGGTGTCTTCTTTTATAAATTCTTTTATTTTAGAAATCGAATCTTCAGCTTTCTTAAAATAATATTTTTCGCAATTAACCGTTTCGTAAATATATTTTGAATAATTTCCGCAGGCTATGACGACATTTATATTATTTAAAGAGTTGATTAAATTACCAATCTCTCTATGATAGAATTCGCTTTTCGGTTCGGTTTCGAGCATATCGCCTATAACGGTAATTTTTTTCTTTTCCTCTCTTTTGGATAAATAATTAATCATATTTTTCAACGCGGATGGATTGGAATTGTAGCAATCCTTTATTATTACGCAGTTGTTTATATTTTTTATTTGCATTCGATTTTTGGGAGATTTATAATTTATTAAAATTTTAGAACATTCTTTTAAGTCGACATTGTATATTTCAGCAATTTTAATAGCCGACAATATATTGCTCAAATTAAAATCTCCGATTAAATTATGTTTGAAAACAATTCCTTTATATTCAAAAGTTTCGTTATCAATTTTAATTATGTCTTTAATTTCGGTTTCGATTATTTTTATATTTTTCTTTTTAGCTTCTTCGATTAATATATTTACTTCATTTGAATTTTTATTTATTATCGCTATTGCGTTTTTTTTCGTATTATTAAAAAGTTCGCTTTTTGCCAAAGCTATATTTTTTATAGAGCCTAAATGAGCGATATGAACGGCTTCTATATTATTTATTAAAACGGCGTTCGATTCTATCGCTTCGGATATTCTTAAAAGTTCGTTTTTATGATTCATTCCCGCTTCGATGACGGCGATTTGAAAACTATCGTCCAAATTAAAAATCGTTTTAGGAACTCCGATTTCGTTATTTAAATTTCCTTCCGTTTTAAGAACTTTATATTTTGTCGACAAAAATAAAGCGGTTAATTCTTTAGTCGTAGTTTTTCCGCAACTTCCCGTTATCGCAATAATCGGAATATCGAATCTGCGTCTATATTCTCTCGCAAGTTTTATAAAAAAAATAATCGTGTCGTTATGGTAAAAAACTTTCGCGTCTTCGGGCATTTTTATATTTTCGCTTAAAATAAAATATCGGCAACCTTTATTGTAGCACTCCGAGGCGAAATTATTTCCGTTAAATTTTTCCCCTTTAATCGCCAAAAAAATTTTATCGTTATCGAATTCTTCTCTGCTGTCGGTTGAAATATATAATTCTTTATTTTCTTCTTTTTCTATATTATTCGTGTAATCGGCTTTAAGTTCTTTTGAAACTTTTATTATATCTTTTAAGCAAGTTTTTCCCATAAATATTTTTCCATATATTTTTAAGTTTTTAATTGTAGATTCATTATAAATAATTTTATAAAAGAAAGCAAAATTCTTGTTATCTTTTGATGATAATGTCACCTCCAAAGATATGCAGATAAAAAACTACATTGTTATTAAATTTTATAACTTTATAATCCGATATTTTTATAAATAATTAATAAAATTTTTTGTTTGACTTTTTTATAAGTTTGTTATATTATATATAGATTGAATAAAAAATTTAGTCATTACGAAGATTTGAAAAATCCGAGGCTAAAGCCCGCCGTTGGCGAGTAATCTAAATTAGAATTGGTGCTTTTCTTAATAACAATGTGGCTTCAGCCCATTGTGTTAACATTTCAGAGAGAAGCATGCAAGGGGTTCGCCATAGGCGTCCCGTT
>NZ_SJDU01000296.1 GCF_005518285.1 Brachyspira catarrhinii
TCGTCAAGCGATGAGAGTATGGAGGCGATTTTCTTTTGTTCTTCCAGCGGCGGGAGTAAAAAAGTAAAATTTAAAATATGTTTTTTGTCTCCTCTAGGCATTTTAGTACCATTAGCTCCAGTCATAACATAATCAAAAAATATATTTTGCGACATTAGATAATATAAATATTTAGGATATGTATTATTATTAGTGGATTCAAATACTAATATATCAGATGAACATCCTCCATCATTTCTTGCAAACCATATCTTTTTAAAATATGGTCTTATATTAGATATTAATATATGATTTTTTAAGTATGAATTCAATTTATCTGTATTGGGTATTGAACTAGCATTTATTTTACCACCTATATTTGGTAATAAATTTTCTGTAGATATATAATTATAGTTTGTAACAAGACTTCGTGAAATTTTATTATTATAATATTTTACTATATCACCTAGCCTAACTTCCTGCCATTCTTTTTCATTTTTGCCCATTACTTAAAAAACTCCTGATGTTATTGTACAAAATCATATCAATATTTCCTTTCCTCTAACTTTTCTAAAAGATATCTCGCATAGCTTGGAAATTTTAATGCATACTCAAAAACTTCATAAGATAAAACCCCAGAATATCTATATGATGTATTATTTCTGGCATTATGAAATTCTATCCAAATATCTACATCATCTATCAAAAAATACTCGCCTGCAAGCCTGAATAATCCTTTTTTCGTAGTTTTATGCGATGTATCCGCTGAAATGTTTTCATCAAGCCATCTAGCGATTAATTTCCAACTATTCTCATAGGCTATTTCAAAATTTTGTATTACTCCTGCAGCTATTGTTTCTACTAAATATTTATTTTTATCTTCTTTATAGCTGTAATATATATCAATAGATTTCTCTAATGCTTTTATTGATTTTTCTAATGTTTCGAGATTTAAAGACATAGCCTACCCTATTATATTTTAACCAAGCCTATTATAAATTATTTTACCGTATTTTTCTATATTGTTTTTTAGCTCTTCATTGTTTATGTCATTATGACTTATTACATCAAATTTTAAAAGAGTTTCTAATTCTGAAAGCTCTTCCTTCAAACGCTCGCAAAAAAGAAAATCAAAATCCCCCTATCACAGATAAATCTATATCAGAATTATATTTTTCTCTGTTTTCTGCCCCAGATCCAAACAGTATTATTTTTTCTATTTCTTTATGAGATTTAAAAATATTGTTCATATCATAAAGAAGTTTTTCATCTATCATATATAAAACCTATATTACAATTTATTTACAAATTTTCTTTCTTTAAATACGCTATTCAATAATTTATAAGCCTTACTAAAATTATTAAATCTCCAGCGTATATTTTCATTTAATTGCATACCCTATTTCCTCTAAATTATCCTTTATGCTCTTTTCTAGTTTTCTGCTTTCTTTGAAACATTCTTCAAGCTCTTTTGTAAGTGATTTCATCTTTGAATTAAAATCTTCTTCTTCGTTATCCCCTTCTTCAAGTCCTACATAGCGTCCAGTTGTGAGTATATAATCTTCTTTAGCTATTTCATCTATACTTACACTTCTGCAGTATCCTTTTATATCTTTATATCCCTTACCTTTCTGCCAATTATGAACAGTTTTTGATATTTCTTCTATATCCTTGTCATCAAATACCTTTTGTACTCTGCTTTCCATTCTTCCATAGTTCCTAGCATCTATAAAAAGTATATGCCCCTTTTGATTTTTATTCTTATTCAAAAACCATAATGAAACAGGTATTTGTGTTGAGAAAAATAATTGAGTAGGAAGCGATATTATACACTCTATTAAATCATCTTTTATCATATTCTCTCTTATAACACCTTCTCCAGATGTCTGAGTAGAAAGAGAACCATTTGCAAGTACAACCCCTGCTTTACCATTTTCTGATAATTTTGATGCAATATGAGAAAGCCAAGCATAGTTTGCATTTCCAGCTGGAGGAATACCCCATTTCCAACGGTAATCATCTTTTAAAGCATCTCCTCCCCAATCTGACATATTAAAAGGAGGATTAGCCAATATATAATCAGCCTTTAAATTTCTATGTAAATCTTCAAAGAAAGTATCAGCATTTTTTTTACCCAAATTACCATCTATGCCATGTATAGCTATATTCATATTGCAAAGTTTCCAAGTTGTAGGATTGCTTTCCTGTCCGTATACTGAAATATTGTTAATATTTTCTGAATGTGCTTCTAAAAATTTGGCACTCTGTACAAACATACCTCCGCTTCCGCAGCAAGGGTCATATATTCTGCCCTTATAAGGTTCTAATATTTCTACTAAAAGTTTTACTATAGATGAAGGTGTATAGAACTCTCCTCCCCTTTTACCTTCTGCACTTGCAAACTGCGATAAAAAATATTCATATACATTTCCAAGTATATCTTTTTTATTTTTATTTACTATTTTTATATTAGAAAATAAATCTATTATCTCCCCTAGCCTTCTTTTATCAAGTTCTGGCCTGCTGTAATTTTTAGGCAGTATATCTTTTAATTTTTTATTGTTTTCTTCTATTTTTATCATCGCATCATCTATAATAGAACCTATTTCATCAGAACGTGCTTTTGAGGCTATATATTTGAATCTTGATTTTTCGGGCAAATAAAATATATTTTTTTCACTGTATGCTGCAGCATAATCTTGCAAGTCAAGCCCTTCTTTTACAAGCTCATTATATCTTATTTCAAATTTATCAGAAATATATTTTAAAAATACAAGCCCAAGTATTACATGTTTATATTCAGAAGCATCAATATTTCCTCTTAATTTATCAGAAGCTGCCCATAATTCCTTTTTTATATCATTATCATTTGAACTCATTTTATTTTAACTCCCTATTATAAATTTGAACAATAATAAATATACTTAAAAAATACGATTTTGTCAAAATATAATTTAATTATTATAGTTTTA
>NZ_SJDU01000297.1 GCF_005518285.1 Brachyspira catarrhinii
TTTTTTTTAAGTTTTTTTCAAGAAATGTTCGGGAGCCGTAAAAATCATCGTTGTTTAATAAATATCTTGCCAATTTAGGATAAACATCATCGTCTATATATCCTCTTTTCAAATTGTCTATGTGTTGCTGGAGCGCCTTAACTTGATTATAATTATTCTGATATATTCTTATAAGCATCGCTCTTTTTCTTGCGATTACATTGTCTCCGAAAAGATTTATCATTTGAATATAATTATTATAAGCGTTGTCATAATAATTAGGCTGCGATAAATTTCTCGCTCTGCTTATCATTAATATTCCAAGTTCGTCATAAACGGTTTGCAATTCTTTTTTCTTTGAAACATAAGAAAGCATATCGTTATAAAGTTCTTCGCCTTTAATATAATCTTCTTCGGATAATTGTTTTTCGCCTTTGCTTCTATAATAATATCCGAATAAAACCCTGCTGTCGAAATCTCTCGGTTTTATATTTAACGCTCCTTCGATTTTAGTCAAAGCGTCTGGAAACATTTCTCTTTCTATATAAGCTTTTCCGTATCTGTTAAACCATTTTATTTGTCTCGGTTTGAGTCTATTTCCTTGAGCAAAATTTCTTTCGGCATCGTTATAAGCGCCGTTCGATATATCCGCCAATCCTCTTTTAAAATAATCGTTCGCTTTCACTGGTTTATAAATAAATTGATAAGAAAGCAAAACTATTCCAACAAATAATACTAAAAATATTGCAGCTACTCTTATTATATGAGCGTAATCTTTAAGCGAATTTGGAATCGGTATTAAGTCCAATATTCCGCTTTTTCCGTATTCTTTTATACTTAAACCTAATTCTTTATTTATGAATTCGGTTATATCTTCGTTGGATTTTCCGCTTTCCAAAGAATATAACAATTCCCTCATCGCGTTTTCGTCAAGTTTTTCGTTGAGAATTACATCCAATACATGATATCTCGTTAGAGGAGAGAGATTTTTTATGCTGTCTATCACTCTATCTTGGTTGATATCTTTATCTAAATCTTCGTATTTTGACGCGCCTAATTTATCAGCCATATCTGGAGAAGGCAATGAAGTTCCGCCTTCCATTATTTGAACGGGTTCTTTTTCGGCATCGTCTTTAGAAATCTCTTCGTTATCTTCTTTAACCAAATCGTCCAAATCATCCAAATTTAAATCGTCAATTTCTTCTTTATTTTCAGTTTCTTTAGGTTCTTCAATTTTTGATTCTTCTTTTGTTTCTTCGTTTTCGTCAAGTATATTTTCTAAATCGTCTAAATCGGAAATATCGTCTTCAGTTTCTTTTTCGACTTTTTCTGGCTCTTCGGTTTTATGAGCGACTTCCTCATCCAAATCCAAAATATTTTCCAACTCGTCTAAATTAGAAATATCGTCTTCGGTTGATTCCTCTTCAGGTTTTTCGGTTTGATTGTCTTCTTTAACTTCGTCCTTATTTTCGTCATTTTCGTCTTCGTCAAATCCGTCTAATATATTCTCCAAATCTTCTAATGAAGTGTCGTCTTCAATTTTATCTTCAACTTTTTGAGGTTCTTCCGTTTTAGTTTCTTCTTCATCCGTTTCGGTTTCGTCAAATATATTTTCGTCAAGTATATCTTCATTGATTAAATCATCTTCTATGTCTTTATCGCTTTCAATATTTTCTGGCTCTTCGGTTTTTTCTGTTTCGGAAGTATCTAAATCTTCATTTTCTTCTTTATTGTCTTCTAATATTTCTTCCAAATCCTCGTTGTCTAAATCGATTTTTTCAATATTATCGTCTTCGTCATTTTCTTCCAAAGTCTCTTCTATTTCATTATCAATATTTTCATTAACATTATCGTTCAAATCGGACAAATGGCTTATATCTCCAATTCCCAAATCGTCCGACATATTAGTTTCTGTTTTATCGGAATCTTCTTCTGGTTCGGGCAAACTTTCTGGCAAAGGCAAATCGTCTAAAATTGGCAAACCGCTCGAATCTTTATCTTGCAAATTATTTTCAATATCCGAATCGTTTTCTGGTTCTTCAATATTCAAATCTTCAGACAATTCCAAATCGTTTATGTCGCTTATAATTTTATCGTCTTCGTTTTCCGTTTCGAGATTATCTGGTAAAGTTAAATCGTCCAAATTGGTAGAAATTTTATCTTCATTCTCTTCATTATCTAAATTATCGTTTTCATTATTGTCGTCATCTTCGTTTGATAATAAATCTTCTATTTCGTCCAAATCGGGCAAATCGTTATCTTCGGTGGGTTTTGAGCTTTCCATATATTCGTTTGTGAAAACCGACTTAAAAGAATCGTAATCGTTTTTTGATAATTCTTTTGGTAGTTTTTTCTTGCCCATTAAAAAGGCAATACTTCCCAATCTTTCTAAATCTTCGATTTTAGGCATATTAAATTTCTACAAAATTATTAAAAATTATTCTACATATCCGATTATATTAATCTAAAAAAATATGTCAACTTAATTATCGGATTTTAATAAACTTACAATAGTTTTTTATTTGGAGGCGATTTCAATCTGTTTTTTGTATTTTTCAATCTCTTCTCTATTTCTTTTAGCTTCTTCTTCGTTGATTGTAGCCTGATTTTTGATTTTTTCTATTTTTTCTTTTGTCGCTTCAATATCAATGTCTTTCGGGTAAATCGCTTTTTCCGTAAGAACGCCGATAATATTTTGACTGACTTCGGCAATTCCTCCTTCGATATAAAGATTAATCAATTTTCCGCTTTCATCGTATATTTTAAGCTCTCCGTATCTGACGCTAACTATATAAGGGCAATGGTCCGAATATATCGAAACATAACCCGCATAAGATGGAATTTCTATATGCTCTATTTTCATTGTCCTTATAACGGGACCTTCTTTAGTTAAAACTGAACAAGTTAATGCTTTTTTAGTTTTTATATTAGTAGCCAATTTTCAATCCTTTTTTATAATATTTTCTTTT
>NZ_SJDU01000298.1 GCF_005518285.1 Brachyspira catarrhinii
ATATAAAAAGCGCTACTTATTCTAACGGGCAAATCTTTTGAAACGGAATCTAGCAAAGATTGAAAGCATACGAAAAATATAGTCGTGCTTACTCCGTATAAAAACGAATAGAATAATGCAATCTGTCTATTCATTAATAATATGCATAAAAAACTTATTATAGCCTGCATACATGATTCTATATATAATAATTTAGGATAAAATTTTTTGGATATTTTTAATCTTGAAAAAGTTCCCGCGCAAACCATCATTCCCATGCCGTAAAATACCGCTAAAAGCGAGATAAAAAACGCGTTTGCTCCTATCTCGGATAAATTAATAACTAAAACGGTGCTGAATATTCCCGAACACAAGTAAAGAAGAAAAGGCATAGAGTAAACTAAAACTGTCATTATTTAAAACCTCTTTAATATGCGCTATTAAAATTATTAAAATATATTATATTATTATATAAAAAATGATACTGTCAATAAAAAAATTTTAATAAAAAAATTGATAAAAATTCAACAAAATCTAAAAAAACAAAGTCGCTTCAAAACCCAATTTGCTTTCCATCTTTTTGTAAGCGTATAAATGTCTCGAGCGATTGAATTCGTATTTCATTCCTACGGTAAATCTGTAAATTTCAAATCCTATTCCAACAGACACATAAGGATAAAATTTATCGTAAGTGTCTAATATTTTATATTGTTTGAAATTTTCTTTTCTGTAAATTGTGTTTATTCTGTCGTAATCGGCGGCTACATAAAACCCAGCTATCAAACTTATCTCGCCCCAAATAGGAAATCTAAAATCCGTTCCGTAAAACATTTTAAATAGATTGACAAAATTCGATTCTTTAAATCCCGTCATTGCAAAAGAAAATCCGCCGTAAAAAGTAAAATAACCGTAATTGTAATGAAGAGAAAAATGCATTTGCTCCATAGCCGAATCTCTAAATTCTTCCGTATTTCTATCGTATAATTCCGAATCTCCCAATATATCGCCTCCTATATGCGAGCAGATATGACGAACGGGAGAAAATCTGAATCTCAAAGAGTCGTTATAAATATAATCGAAATACAATTCCGTTTGCATATAAGTTCCAAAAAATAAACTTTCTCCGTAATATATTTCAAAATTCGGTTTATAAATCGATAAAAAGAAATGCGTTAAAAATCCGACTCCGATTCTAAATCTATGAATGTCTTTATATAAAAAATCTATAGGATTAATCTCCGTTGCCAAAGTCGGCTGATGATAAAATTGCATTTTATCGAAACGATATTCATATTTCGGATACATTTCTTCTATATTAAAAATGTCGCCAATCCAATATCTTGTAATATAAGCGTCTGGGTCGAGCCAGCCGTAAATTCTTTTATAAGTTTCGTATCTGAAAGGATTATATCTCCATTTCAATTTTGTCTCTTCAATATGAGAATCCATTTTATCTTTTAAGGTTTCTTCGGAAAATAAAAAATTGAAAAATACAAAGAATATGAAAATATTTATAAATAATATATTTTTAAAATTTTTGTTCATAAAAGACAATCTCTAAAAAGTTATGGAGCTTAACGAATTAGCTATTCTATCGACCGAATCCGCCAAATAGGAAATCGGAAAAGTATAATTCAAAATCAAATAATATCCGTTATTTGCCTCGAATATGACATAAAACCAATACGATGCGTTATTTATATTTATTCTAAATTGAATATTTTTCTTGCCTTTTAAAGTATAATATTCTTCCGTTAAATCCTTAATATTATTGTCGTTTTTCATGTTTCTTAAAGAAATTATAAAGGCGTCCAATTTTTCCGCTTCTCTTTCCATATATCCTACTAAACAAGTAGCCATTATTCTTTCGTCCACAAATAAACTTTCCGTATAAAAATAATCTTTGAAATATCCCGTTCGTTCTATTACGAGATTTTTTTCTTCTTCCGACAATTTGACGGAATTAATCGGAGGCGAAAAAGTGGCTTCGACATTCGTTATATAATATTTATTGTTGTTGGTAGAATTATTATTTTCCAAATCCAATCTTTTAAATGTAATTTCTTTATTTGAGAAAAAATCTTTATAATCTTCAATATTTTCCATATTGTCGATAATTTCTTCTTTTTCATTTTCATTATTGTCGTTATTTTTATTACAAGCGAATATAAATAAAATCGCAAATATAATCGTTATACAATATTTCATTAATTATCCTTTTCAAAAAATTAAATAAAGGGTTATTATATAAAATAATAACCCTTCGACATTTCGGATTACTTGATAACGCTTACCGTTCTGGTTTGAATTGTAGTCCATCCCAAGAAGAAATTGATAAGCCAGTCAATTCCGTTAACTCTTGTGTAGATTTCGTAGTCGGTTTTATCGCCCGCCAATTTTAGCGTGTCGACACTACCGATACGAACCAATCCCCACAAGGCATACCACTGTCTAGAACTTTGAGTTACTCCAGATTGAGGTCCCTTCCCTATCGTATGTCTATGCACAGCGCATGAGCTTGCAAACATAGCGATAACCAACAACAAAACAAGCACTTTCTTCATCTTGCTTCTCCTTTTAAAAAATTTTGAATTTATTAAATAACAACCGCATACGAATATACGATTTGCTATTTTGCGAATTTTGATTAAAGGATAAATTAGAATATCCAAATAATTTGCCAACTTTAAAAAAGTATAATTTTTGAAAAAGTTTAGAATTCTTCCATGTTGACTGTTGACTGTTGACTGTTGACTGTTGACTGTTGACTGTTGGAATCAACTAAATTATTATTTACTAGTATTAACATATTAAAATTTTAACATAAAATAAAAAAATGTCAAGCCCTTTTTAAATAAAAATGCGAAAAAAATTTAATTAAATTTGGCATTATTTATTATCGTTTTTTCCCGTTTGGACGCAGTTTGCGAATTTCTTCTATACTTAATCCCGTATATTTTGAGAT
>NZ_SJDU01000299.1 GCF_005518285.1 Brachyspira catarrhinii
AAACAATAAAAAATATTATATATAAAAAATTATTTTCTATCAATCAATAAATTTTAATCAATTCTTAAAATTTAAAATGTTTTGAAAATAAAAATATTTCTCTGCTTTCTTCTCTCGAACTTTTCGGTTTAAATACTTCAACCGATTCAAAATTTTCTTTTAATTCCTTTTTGAAATCGGGCAAATCTTTTCCGTCAAAAACTTTTATAAAAAAATTTCCTCCGTTTTTAAGAACTTCTTTAGTAAGATTAAAAATTGATTTTGCCAAAGCCATCGAACGAAAATGATTCGTTTCTTTATCGGAAGTAGTATTCGGCATTGCATCGCTTACCACGACATCGAATTTTATATTATCAAAAGTAGTTAAATTCATTTCTTTAATATCGCCAAGTATAAAAGTAAATTTTGGATGCGAAAAAGAATTTGGAAGTATATCGACTCCGACTACAGAGCCGCTTTTTAATATTTTGTTAAGCATATATTGACTGAAAGAACCTGGCGAGCATCCTATATCCAAAACTCTATCGGAAGATTTTATAAACTTAAATTTATTTTGCGCCTCTTCAAGTTTGAATACGCTTCGAGCTTTATAATTTTCTTCTTTTGCTTTTTTGTAGTAGAAATCTTTTACTTTTTTCATTTTAGAAATTATATTATATTATTTATTTTTTTAAATAAATAATAAGCGAATATATTATTTTTAATATAAAATTATGGTATTGCGAGTAGAATTTTTTTTATATTTTATATAAGGGCTTGCGCTTTTTTATTAATTATGTTAGAATATACTAACAATTAAAGTTAAAATACAAACTTAATTGAAATAATATAAAACATAAGGATTTTGCATGAAGCGTTACTTATTAATATTTTTAACGATATTTTTTAATAATTTATATTCTTATAATTCAAAGGATATAAACGATTTTTATAATAATTATTATTCTTCAAATTACGATTTAAAGAATATATCGAAAGAGGATTTAACTTATAAAAATATTTCTTCTTTGGTAGAAGCTAAAAAGTTAAAAGAAGATAAAGAAAAATATAATTATCTTAAAAATCAAATCGGTAAAAATGAAAATTATCTAAATTCGGACGATATCGATTATTTGATAAGCGTATCGGAGCTTATGTCTTATATTGTGTATTATTGCGGTTTACCCGAGAAGATTTCTTTCGGCAGAAAAACCAAAGATATATATAAAAAAGTTTTGGAGAAAGATTCGAATAATTTTTTCGCTCTTTTAGGAACGGCTGTAGGGTATATGCATGCGCCCGCTATAGCTGGAGGAAGCGACAAAAAGGCGTTTGAATATTTTAATAAGGCTTTAAATAATTCAAATCAAAAATATCAAAAATATTTATCTTATGTTTGGCTATCTCAATACTATTTCAAAACTAAAGATAACGAAAATTATCAAAAGTATATCGATATGAGTATTGAAATTTATCCGAACGGAGATTTATTAAAGGAGGCGATAGACAGAAATAAAAATAGAAAAAAACCTTTATAAATTTAAATTAAAAAATTAGATAAAAAAATTAATTTAATTTATAAAGAAAAAATTTTAAAAAGTTTAATAAGGTTTAATTTAAAAAAAATTAATAATTAATATAAATGAAGAAATAAATAATTGTATTTTTGGAATAAGGTTGTTTGAAAATAATAAAAAACTAAAAATAAAAAAATAAAAACAAAGGATAATAAAAATGAAAATATTACATTTAATATTAACGATGATTTTAATTAGCGCATATTCGTTATTCGGATATACGATTTTGGAAGATTTTAACGACTTCTTGATAGACGAAGACCAACTTACAATTAGACTCGACAGAGCGGGAGTATTGGCGGGAAGCGAAAATGTTCGCTTTATGATTGGAGTAGAAGGAGAAACCGCTGGAGTTTTGCTTGATAATTTAGAAAACGGAGTTAAAGGCGGAATAAATACTTTCAGACCGAGAGCCATAGCGGGAATCGGCTACAAAAACGAAAGCTTTGGAATAGGATTTGGCTATCAATTTATGTATAGCACGGCGACTTGGCAGGCTCATACTCCAATAATTACCGCAACGGCTTTGGGAGAAAAGTTGAGAATAAATGTTCCCGTTACAATCGGAGTAGGAAGCGGAGATATTAATAAAGACGATTTGTCGGTTTCTACCGATATAAGATTAGAATATTATTTCGACAGCGATATTTTTAGCAGATTAAGAGTAAACCTAAAATACGGAATGTATAAAATGAAAGCTAATGAAAATAGATATGCTGAAGCTCCGACTTTACCAACAAATATGGCGGGAAGAATGTCGCTCGAAATGGGAGAAGACGGAAAATACGGCTTTATAAAAGACGCTACGGCTCATTCCATTGGTATAGATTTGAGAGGATATTTCATTGCCACTACCGACCCGATTTTGATAGAGCCTCAAATAAGATTATTGTATCAAGGTTCTGTCAAAGATTTTAAGGGAACTTCTTATTCCGTAACAACTCCAGCTGGAGGAACGCATAGCGGAGCAGTCGAATTCGGACATTATATAATTGACGCGACATCTCCAATGGGCGCTTTCGATATGGATACTTCTACAACAACAGGTTGGTATGATATGGAGACTCATAGAGTAAAATCCGAAGTTGAAGGAGCGAGCATCGATATTGGCGGACAAACTTATTATATAACTAAACCTCAATTTATAGGAGTTTCCGTTCCCGTAGGTTTTACGGCGGAGAGCGATTTAATCTCTATTTATTTAGAACCCGCTCTTTCTCTTTCTATGGTAACGGGGGGGGTTAACCAATACGCTTCGAGCGCAAAACCCGTTAGAATACCGCCAGTATTTTATTCGATTGGATATTTATTTTACGGCGAATTATCCATAACTCCTTTTGCTAAATTTAG
>NZ_SJDU01000003.1 GCF_005518285.1 Brachyspira catarrhinii
TTTTTTTGTATCTTCACTTAACTAATTTAAGCGGTATAAAGCTATCGTCAATTTCTATATTTTTTATACCTCCCATATATCCTATTTGATATAAAGGCATGTATCTTCCGTATAATGTATTGCCCTCCAAAATAAATATATAATAGTAATCAATATTTTCTTTTACATATACTAATTTATTTTTATATTTTGCAGCTAATTCTACTTCTCCTATATCCATTCCGCCCATCATAATATATGCAATTTTACCCTTAAAGGCTACTATGGATGCAGATTGTTCATTTGCATAAGTTTTACCTTTAACGCTATTTACTACATTTTTGCAACTAATTAATGATATTACTATAAATATCATTAAAAATAATTTTATTAATTTAATTTGTTTTTTCATAATAGCTTTTCTCCATTAGTTTTCAAAAATTTAATGATTTATGGGATAACTATTTAACGCATAATTATCCCACAAACTCAATCATTCTTCATCATTTTCCATATATTCGTAAGTAAGTTTATCCATAGCCGATTTTACGCGAGATTTAGTCTCTTCGTTTTCGCCAGATATTGCTTTTTCAACTTCGTTATTAATTATTCGCTTCATTATATCCGAGTCGATAAGATACAGAACATAATATTCGTATTCCTGTTGTCCTTTTTTAGCGCCGTCTTTATACTCTTTCAATATCCACCAATCGTCTTCCCTTCTAAGTCCGACTATTTTTACTTTCGATACGGAAGTAGTGAGAGTTTCCATAGTCCTTTGAAAACTTTCGTCTCCGCCGTATTCCGATGCCGCCGTCATATCGGTAATGGATTGCGATAAATATCTTGCAACCTCGCTCGAAGAATTTACTCTTTTTGCCCAGCTTTCCACAAAATTTAGACTTTTACCTCTGCCGCTGATTATAAAAGCCATTTTGTTTGGATAATCTTTTTCGAGAGCCGTAGTTCCCTTAAACATCCATTTAGGTTGCTTCGCT
Organism: Brachyspira catarrhinii; assembly: GCF_005518285.1. Lineage (GTDB taxonomy): Bacteria > Spirochaetota > Brachyspiria > Brachyspirales > Brachyspiraceae > Brachyspira > Brachyspira catarrhinii. The sequence continues at coordinate 978 of NZ_SJDU01000003.1, forward strand.
CTCTTCCCGCCCCTTTGGTCGATGATGTCGTATCTTATTCTTTTTCTTTGCGCAAAAACATTTGCAGAAAAGAATATAGCGTTTAATACGAATACAAACGCCAATACGAAAATAATTTTTTTGTTAGTGTTAAACATGTTTAACTCCTTAATTAATATTTTATATTTTTAAATTTACCGTCCAAATAATTGGATATTTGAGACGATAAATTCAAATTTATATCTTTAGCCAATTTATTCATTATTACTCTTTTCGCGTCTTTTTCGGAAGAACCGCCATCCTTCCCCCTAAACTTAAAAGATGCGATTCTCTCTCCGTTATAATTTATAAGTTCTAAAATCAAAGTATAATTCATAATATACATTCCGTATCCAGTGTCGTTTCCGTCAAAAGTAAATTTATCTCTGAATATATAACTTGGATTTGAACTAATCTTAAATCCCAAATCGCTTATTGAATGCTCTATTGCCGATTCTATATTTGGAGTAATATCAAAAGCGTCTATCCCGAAAGATATTTTTCTTTTTATATTTTCCATATTTGATTTTATGCTTTCGATTCTATAACTATCCAAAATTTCTATCTTTGCCGAATTGTCCAATATCGCTAATTGATTTATAAAATTTTCGTTCTTTTCCGAAAAAATATAGGCTATATACAAACTATAATATTTATCGAATAAATCTCTTTCGCTACCCGCTTTTAATATATGGGAATCAATAATTTTTATATTATCTTTAATCTTTTTATTTAGAAGAGAAACGGTTTCTTTTTTATTCAAAACGGCTATAGCATAATATCTATTCTTTTTTGAATCGTAATATCTCGAATCTATTTTTACATTTATGAGATTATGTTCCGCTTCTATTTTGGTGCTGTTATCCAAACTTCTAATTTCTTCCACGCCCAAAGAAGTTTCAATATATTTTTCATTGGCTTTCGTATCAACCGATATTTTCATTCCAAAAATATTTGCCAAAACCGAGTAAGCGTTGTCTTCCGCTTCTTTCTCGCTCAATCCTTGTCCGACTCCGACTTCGTAAATATTCTTATCGTAAACTTTTGAAGGATTTTCTATCCATTCGGGTTGTTTTTGTCCGTAAAGATTTACACAAACGGTTAATAATAAAGTAAAAATAAATAATCTTCTCATAATAAATCCCTCTAAATATATTCTATAAAAACATTTAAATAAATAAAAGCTTTCTTTAAATAAAAATTTGTTATATAAAAATTTAATATACTTTCCAAATAATTTGAAAATGTTTTTAAGATTAAGTTTTTGAATACTAACGAAATTGTTTTTGCTTCTTTTTGACAAAAAGAAGTCGCTTTTTTGGTTCTTTTTTCTCGATAGAAAAAAGAACAAGAATATTTTATATAATAATAAATTGAGTAAACATAAACTTGAAAAAAGTTTAAAGTGAAGCGCTCGGCTCGGCTCGGCTCGGCTCGCGCGAATTTAGTTTTATAATGGTTTTATTTAACTTTAACATAGTTGAAATTATACAATATTTGGAAATTTTGTCAACACCTTAAAATAAAAAAAATTAAAAAAATTTCGTCATTGTAAAATAAAAATAGTCATTGCGAACACGCTAAAGCGGGCATGTTGCCAAGTGAAGCAATCCAAAATTAATAGAATTTTATTTTAAAATCAACTTTATTAATAGTAGATTACTTGGCGTCTGCCCGACTTTGTCGCGGGTGTTGCCCTCGTAATAACAGTAATAAAATGTTTGTCATTGCGAGCGAGTGAAACAAGCGAAACAATCTAAATTAAAATAGATTGCCACGCTTTCGTCTCGAAATGACTAAAAATAAAAACCTTGATAAAAAGCCAACTTTTGATATAATAAAATAATTTCAATGGCAAACGACAATAAAATAATTTAGTTTGCTTTTTTATCGTTTTTATTTAAGGAATAATTTATGTCTAAAATTATAGCTATAGTAAATCAAAAAGGCGGAGTCGGAAAAACCACAACCGCTGTTAATTTAAGCGCGGCTATAGCGGATATGGGATATAAAACTCTTTTAATAGATATCGACCCTCAGGCAAATACATGTTTGGGAATTGGAATTTCAAGATTAAATATGGACAAAGGAATATACGATTTGCTTATCGGGGACGCCAATGTAAACGAAGTGATAATGAAAACTTATAAAGAAAATTTATATATAATCCCTTCCGATTCCGATTTGGTTGGCGCTCAAATAGAACTCGTAAGCGAAATTGGAAGAGAATTCAAATTAAAAAAGGCTATAGAAACTATCAAAAACGATTACGAATATATATTGATTGACTGCCCGCCGACTTTGGGAATACTCACATTAAACGCTTTAACCGCAGCCGATTCAGTTCTTATTCCTATTCAATGCGAATTCTACGCTTTGGACGGAGTAGCCGAACTTAATAATACAATCTCGCTCGTAAAAGAAAATTTGAATCCAGAATTAAATATCGAGGGAGTAATTTTGACTATGTATGACGGAAGAACGAAATTAAGTTCCGATGTCGTTAGAGAGGTTGTTAATTTCTTTAAAGAGAAAACTTATAAAACGATGATTCCAAGAAATGTGAGATTAAGCGAAGCGCCTTCTTACGGAAAAGCGATAGGAGATTACGACCGAGAATGCATAGGAGCGAGAAGTTATAAAGAATTCGCAAGAGAGTTTGTAGAGAAATCTAAAATATAAAATTCGGAGAGACTTATGAGCAGAAAAGGAGGACTCGCAAGAGGACAGGGTCTGAACGCCCTTATAAAATCGGGAGACAGAGATATAAAAGAAGCGGTTGAAGAAGCGGAAAAAAACGGAGTATTGGAAATAGACATTAAACTTATAGAAACGAATCCCGACCAGCCGAGAAAAGTTTTTGACGAAGATGAGATTAAAGGACTTGCCGAATCAATAAAAGAAAACGGACTAATAAATCCGATAACTTTAAGAGAGAAAGACGGAAAATATCAAATAATATCGGGCGAGAGAAGATTTCGCGCATTTAAATTTTTGGAAAGAAATAAAGTCCCCGCTTTGGTTTTGAAAAATATCGCCGATTCAAAAATGCTCGAACTTACTTTGGTTGAAAATATTCAGAGAGCGGATTTAAACGCGATAGAAATAGCTCGAAGTTATAAAAAATTAATTTACGACTTAAATATAAAACAAGAAGAATTGGCAAACAGAGTGGGAAAAAGCAGAAGCGCAGTTTCAAATTCTATGCGAATACTCGATTTGAGCGAAAACATACAAAACATGATATTGCAAGGAAAACTTACCGAAGGACATGCCCGAGCGATTTTGTCTTTGCCGAACGAAAAAGAGAGAGAAAATTTTGCAAAAGTAATTGTAGAAAAAAATTATTCAGTCAGAGAATGCGAGAGAATAGTAAAAGAAAAAAAAGAAGCGAAAAATATTCAAAATAAACAAACTACAAAAAAAGACCCGAATATAAAAAAACTTGAAAACGATTTGGAGAAAATATTTTCCACAAAAGTTAATGTAATAGATAAAAACGGAAAAGAAGGAAAAATAATTATAGAATATTACAGCTCGGACGATTTATCGCGAATAATGGATATGCTCGACAATATAGATTTGGAGCGAAATTCCGAAAAACCTAAACTCGAATATTAGGAGATATTTTGAAAATTTCTAATATTTTAAAATATATAATATTATTAACTTTATTATCTTTATCTCTATATCCAGCGGAAAAATCGGATATAAATAAATTAAAAAAAATAACCGTGGCGACTATAGATTTGGATAATCATTTTAAAATAAATAAAGATTTAAGAAAAGAAGCCGTTAGAACAATAAACAGATACCATTACTTGAAACAAAAAAGAACTATAGTGGTGGACAGAGAGAAAAAAAAATTATTAGGAACGAACGAATTAAATATTGAAGAAGGTTTGACTATCGCGTCCAATTTGAATGTTAGAATTGCAATATTGGTTGACAGCGAAAGAATATTGATAACCAACGAAAACACGAATGTTAGAAGAAATACTTTAAGCAATAATCCTAAAGAATATCGATTTTCAAATAATTATAAAATAGTGTTCGATTCGGCTTCAAATAATATTTTTACAAACAGAACGAGCGGAACTAATTTAAGTTTGACAAATAATTTAATTTCCGAAAACGAAAGCGAGGAAGAAAGATACGAATTCAGATATAATTTTAATGTCGTGGATATTGAAACCGACAATATTTTAAAAGAATATAAATCGATTTCATCTAACCAAGCTATATCCACTATTCAGGGAATATCCGAATATTTGGAAGCCTATTTGTCGAAAATGATATTCGATTCTTTTGAAGAGAGAAATAACAATATAGAATTAAATTTTGAAATAGAAAAAGTCTCTTCGGATAATCGAACGAATTCAATATCGAGCAGAGGCGAAGTTACGGAAGGCGATTCCATTAGTTTTAAATTTAGTCCGAATAGAGACGGTTATTTATATATATTCGCTTTGCAAAATAACGGCAATATGATTTTGATGCATCCTAACGATTTTAATAATTTTGTAAATACGGGCAATATTCAAAAAGACGAAATAGAAGCGGGCAAAAATTATATTATTCCTCCCGAAGATTCTAAATTTCGTATAGTCGTGAGTCCGCTTCCAATTGACGAAAATTCGGAAATAGAAAATATCGACAGTTTTTACGCAGTTTATATGAGAAGAAATCAAAAATGGATTGTCGGGCAGTATTTCAGTGGAGACGGTTTTAAAATGGTTAGTAGAAATAGAACCACCGAGTTCACTTTCAAATTAAAAAAAGCGTTGAAATTAAAATACGAATGGCAAATAGAGAAAATATACTTGAATGTGGTTTCAAAATTAAAAGATAAATAATTTTTTTCAAACTTATCAAATTATAATAAATCATATAATATCTTTAATAATCTCTCTGAATTTGCTAATATCAAATACTCTCGTAGTTTTGCTTTTTTGCAAAGAAGAACGAACTATTAATATATTATATTTAAGCAAATTATCATATACAAAATCCGTGTCGATTATTATCGAACTTTTTTTATCATCGCTAGCCAAACAATCTAAATTATCTGGAAGCTCGCCGTCAAATTTGAAAAAGGTTTTATGAGTTTCAAAAACCAAATCGGAACTGTTCCATTCTATGATTATAGTTTTTGTTTTTAATTCTTTTTTGAAAATAACTTTTAAATAACTGTCGTCTCCCCAAGAAGACAATTTATAAGCGGGCAGTTTCAATATAATATTTTTTTCTTCGTTTGTAATTTGCCAATCGTTATTTTTTATTTTGTAAACTTCCAAATCCATTATATCTTTATCTTTCATATTATCTCCTTTTAATTTTTAATATAAAATAAATTTCTTCATAAATATTTTTCTAATTGCGCTTTTGCCATTGCAACCGTAATAAACGCATATTATATTGTCGTTATCGTTAATGCAAGAAGGATAACCGCAGTCCGCATTTTTCATTTTATCGTCTATTATTATTTCGCTTGAATTATCAATATATTCGACTATATTATTTATATTTTTTATTTCGGATAATTTTAATATTCTCGCTCTTATTCCATAAGGTTTTAATCTGTAGCCGTAAGTTAAAAGAATTTTATCGTCTTTTAAAAATAGCGGATTTAACGGATAGCCTTTTATATTTGTCGCTTCGGGTTTTGAAAAAGTTTTTCCATTGTCGGTAGAATATGCAACCGAAGTATAACCGTATTCGTTATTGAAATGAGTTCTTATAAAAGCGATTATATTATTCTTATTATTATTTTTATAACTTATTAAAGAAGGTTCAAAATATTCTATTTTTTTATTTTTATTAATTTCCGTTTCGCATAATAGAGTTTTCATTTCCCAATTAATAAAATCTTTTGAGGATATTATATAACATTGATATTTATCTTTTTTATTTTTATTTGAAGTTTTTTTATAAGCGTAAATTGGAGCTAAAATTTCGTTTTCTATTTTTATCATATTTCCTCTTATGGCAAAATTCTTCATTCCATTTTTTAGTTTTATTATATTCGGTTTTGAAAAAGTTTTCCCGTTATCCGAACTTACGCATAAACCGATTCCGTCAAGCAAAGCTATAGAATTATTATATTCGATAAAAGTATAATCTTTAAATAAATTTTTTTCGTTTATAGGATGGAACGAGTATCTAAAATAATAACCTAAAATAGTTTTGTCGTCCGCTCTGAATAATTGCGGGTCCTGTTTTGCGGCAGAGTCGTCTTCGCCTAATTCGAACATATTTACAATTTTATTTTTATAAACAGTCGAAACTATAGCCTTGCTTAAAGAATGCAAATGAGAATAATTTTTTTCGGATTTAGGCGCTAATCTGAAACTTACTAAATATTTATTCTTTTCAAGTCCGATTATGCTCGGAAATGCAGGATAGAAATTTTTATTTTCGTATAAAATCGTTTCGTCTAAAATTTTCATGTTTTTATTTTTTATTAATTAATTTACTTTTTAATAATTATATTATTTAGAATTATAAAATCAAATTCTATTATTTTCTATTATTGATATTCTAAACAAATAATATAAAATTGAATTAAATTTTGATAGGATTTTTAAACTCATGGAAAGAATAGATAAAGATTTGGCTTATATGCTTCAATTTGAAAATATAGCTTGGTATGAAGACGGAATAGTCAAAATATTAGACAGACGAATATATCCTAATAAAATTAATTTTGTGGAATGCAAAACTCATAAAGAAGTTTCAAAAGCCATAGCCGATATGGTGACTCAAAGTGCGGGACCTTATTTGGCGGTTGCGATGGGGATGGCTTTGGCGGGATACGAAGTTAAAAATTTGGACGGAAAAGATAAAATTAAATTCTTAAAAAACGCTTGCGACACTTTGGCAAATTCTCGTCCGACTACAAGCGCAAGAATGATGGCTATAACTAAAAATTGTTTGGATGCTGGAATCGAAGCGATAAATAAAGGCGAAGACTCAAACAAAGTAATAGAAGCTATATTTAATAAAGGAATCGAACTTTCCACAAAAAGATACGCTAAAATAAAAAAAATGGCTGAATATTTGGTTTCAATGTTTCCGCAAAAAGGAACTATTCTTACTCAATGTTTTGGAGAGTCGATAGTCGGATTTATGATTAAAGAATTTCAAAAGCAAAATAAAGATATAAAAATGATTTGCGCCGAAACTCGTCCATATTTTCAAGGAGCGAGATTAACGGCAACGGTAGCCTACGAACAGAACGCCGATGTAACGGTTATAACCGACAATATGATAGCCTATACAATGCAAGAGAAAAAAATCGATATATTCACTTCCGCCGCAGATTTAATTTGCTTAAACGGAGCGGTTGTAAATAAAATAGGAACTTATCAAATAGCGATTATTTCAAAATATTTGGGAGTTCCCTACTTTGTGACTGGAGCGCCCGATAAAAGTCATAGAGGATTCGAAGATATAGAATTCGAATTTAGAGACGAAAAATTGGTAACGGAAGCTATGGGAATAAAAACGGCAAAAGAAGGAGTGAAAGGATTTTATCCCGCTTTCGATTATACTCCGCCGCATTTGGTAAGCGCGATAATTACAGATTTGGGAATATTCTCTCCTTACGATGTTTTTAAGTATTATGAAAATAATTCCGAAGGAGAATACTGATTTTAAAAATATAAACTTGCTTCAAGCCCAAATTTACTTTCTATTTTCTTATGAGCGTATAATTGTTTGGAACGTTCGTATTGATATTTTATTCCTATTATAATTCTGTGAATTTCTATTCCTGTTCCAACCGATATTGAAGGCGTCCATTCCGTGTATGAACTTATTAATCTTTGTCCTGTTAAATCTCTCTCCATAGTATTAATTTTATCCAAATTAGCGGCTAAATATAATCCAGCAATAAAACTAATTTCGCCCCAAATTGGAACTCTTAAATCTATTCCAGAAAAAATACCAAATAAATTAACGAAATTCGATTTATTAATTCCCGTAATCGCAAAAACCGTTCCTCCATAAAAAGTAAACCATCCATATTTATAATGCGCTGATAATTGCATCTGTTCAAATCCTGCGTCTATAGAGCCATCTGTAGATTTATCGTATAAAGTGTCGTCTCCCAATATATCGCCCGCTATATGAGAACATACATGTCTTAACGGAGAAAATCTAAATTTAAAAGTATTGTCGTATATATAATCAAAAAAAGCGTCAACTTGCACATAAGTTCCATACATCAAACTAGCTCCGTAATGCTGTCTAAATCCGCCGCCATAATGCGAAAAGAAAAAATGCGTTAAATAACCGACACCTATTTTGAATCTGTGTTTTTCGTTATATTTAAAACTGATTGGAGTAACTTCGGTAGCGAGAGTCGGCTGATAATACAATATCATTTTATCAAAATTAAAATTTTTATTTGGATACATTTCTTTTATATTAAAAATAGTTCCGAACCAGAATTTACTATTATAAGCGTTTGGGTCAATCCAAGAAGAAAAATACCTATCCGTTGCATAATTCTTAAAAGGATTATATTCCCATTGCATTTTTACTTTTTTCTCATAATTATTCATTTTATTTTTTAGAGAATAGTTTGTTTCTTGGCAAAACAAAGATAAACTTATAAAATAAAATAAAAAAATATTATAATAAATTAACTTTCGTAACATAAAACACTTAACTTTAAATTTAATATTAATAATTTATTTTCCGAAGAATAATATATTAATATGTAAATTATGTCAATGGGTAATTTTTTTGCTTTAAATTTTTAATATTTTATGTATAATATATGTTGATTAAATTAAATTTTTGATTGTATTTTTATGCTTAAAAAGATTTTACTTATTGTAATTCTGCTTGCAACTTTTAGCGCAAGTCAATTAACGGCTTATATTCAAAGTTCGTCTTCTCCCGCATACTTTTTTGGAAAGAAAGAATTGAAAGGCATTGAAACTATAAATTATAACAATTATTCTCAAAATTTAACGATTCTCGGTTTTCCTATGGTTAGCTCGGCAATGTGGTTTAAGGATTTTCCCGTTTTGGATTTGATTTTGGATGTATATGTTTTTGTCGCTTATAATAAAAATGTAAATACTTTTGTGACTTATCTTAATTTTTATAGAACTTTAAAATCTATAGAATATAAATTTGGCAAAAGTAATTTTTCGGCAGTTTTTTATTACTCAAGCACAATGAATAATTATTATAATTCAATGATTAGAGATTTGTCGATTTCGTATAATAAATACTATTTCGGAACGGATATGTATTTGGGATTTAATTATTATTTGAATTGAATATATTATTTTTTATTTTAAATTTTTAAGTTAAAGTATTTGCAATTATAATTATTTATGATACAATATAGCCTTAAAAATTATATTTATAATATTATAAAAAAAAGAAGAAAGGTTAAAGTGTCCGATTCATACAAAATAATTACTTTAGACGGTCCTTCAAGCGCAGGAAAAAGCACCGTTGCCAAATTAGTCGCAAATAAATTGGGTTTCAAATATTTGGATACGGGAGCTATGTATAGAGCCGTTACTTTATATATGCTCGATAATCATATCGACATAAAAAACGAAGACGAAGTTGAAAAAGCATTAAATAAATTGAATATAGGTTTCGACAGCAAATGCAGAATAATATTGGATTCTAAAGATGTAAGCGATTATATAAGAAGCGAAAAAGTCGTTAAATATGTTTCGGAAGTTTCGGCTATAAGTTCGGTTAGAAAAAGTATGGTCGATTTGCAAAGAAATATTGCAAAAGAAGACAATTATATTTTGGATGGACGCGATACGGGGAGCGTGGTTTTTCCAGATGCCGATTTTAAATTTTATATTGACGCTTCAATAGAAGAGAGAGCGAAACGAAGATTTAAAGAGGAATCAGAAAAGGGGAAAGATATAAGTTTTGAAGAAATTAAAGAAAGCATAAGAAAAAGAGACAAATACGATTCAAACAGAGAAGATAGCCCTTTGATAATTCCGCAAAATGCGATTATAATAGACACGACTAATATGGCTATTGACGAAGTGGTTGAAAAAATTACCGACATAGTTTTAAATAACGAAAGTCGAATTTTAGATATTAATCCTCATGATTTGAGGAAGAGAGAGGGAACAATGGAAGATAATATTTTATCAAACGAACAAGAAGAAAAGGAATTTCATAAAGCCGTTGAGGAGTTCGGAGAAAATGACGGCAATAATTCCTACAAAATCGGAAATATCGTTAAAGGAAAAATTGAAAAATTTGACGATACGGATGTTTTTGTAAATTTTAATTATAAGGTGGAAGGCAAAATAAACAGAAGCGAATTTGAAAACGAGCCTAATATCGGCGAAGAAATAGAAGCGATAATTAAGGGCGAAGACAACGGATATTTTATTTTGTCTAAAGAAGAATACGATAAAAGAAAAGCGGATATTATGATAAAAAACGCCGAAAAAAATAACGATTCGATTAAAGGAACGGTGAAGGAAATCGTAAAAGGCGGATTCAATATTTGGGTAATGGGTTCGCAGGCTTTTTGTCCTTTCTCTCAAATAGAATTAAACAGAGGAATAAAAGACGAAGAACATCTTGGAAAAGAATACGATTTTAAGATTATAAAAAGAAAAGGAAAAGATTTGGTAGTTTCAAGAAGAGCTTTGCAAGAAGAAACTCAAAATTCAAATATTGACGCTTTTTTGAATAACTTGAAAGAAGGCGATATAATCAACGGAAAAGTTAAAAATATAGAAAGATTCGGAGCTTTTGTCGGAATTACGGAAGGTTTGGACGGTTTTCTTGCAATACCTAATATGTCTTGGGCAAAAATTGTTAATCCTAAAGATATAATTAAAAGAGGAGAAGAGAGAGCGTTTAAGGTTCTTTCGATTGACAAAGAAAAAAGAAAAGTCGATTTGGGAATAAAACAGCTTGAAAACGACAGTTGGGTTCAATTCATAGAAGAATATCATGTGGGCGACACGGTAAAAGGCGAAGTGACAACGGTAAAAAAATTCGGAGCGTTCGTTAAAGTTTACGACAATGTGGAAGGCTTGATTCATATATCCGATTTAAGCTGGAACGCTCATGTAAATAGTCCGAGCGATTTCGTTAAAAAAGGCGATTATTTGGAATGTAAAATTTTAAGTATAGATGTTCCCGAAAGAAGATTAACTTTGGGATTAAAACAGGCTCAAGCGAATCCTTGGGATACGGTAAATAGCGATTTTCCCGTAAGAACTTCGGTAAAATGCAAGCCGAAAAGAATATTGAAAAATTTCGCCGTATTCGAACTTCCTAACGGTTTGGAAGGAATATGCGATATAGCGGATTTCGATTGGAGATATAATACCGTTAATATGAAAGACTATATTAAAGAAGGCGAAGATGTCGAAATGGTTATAATATCAATAGACAGAGACAAGCAGAGAATAAAATTGAGTCTTAAACATACTACGGAAAGCCCTTGGAGAATATTCGATAGAGAGCATCCCGCTGGTTCTATAGTGGACGGAACGGTAAAAGCGCTTGTGGATTCTGGAGCGGTAATTTCTTTGGGAAACGATTTGGAAGGATTTATGCATATATCTCAAGTGGATTTACCTAAAGGAGCTAATTTGGAAGAAGCGCTTAAAGTTGGCGAAACTTATCCTTTTGTCGTTAGGGAAACTAATCAAATGAAAAGAAAAATATCTTTATCGAGAAGAGATTATACGGAAGCGGAAACGAGAAGAGAAACTCAAAATTATATTTCCAAAGAAGAGCCTACTTCTTTGACTTATAACCCTTTCGATAATATTAATAATTAATTTTTTATTATTTATTAAGTTATAATGCCCGATACTAAAACGATATACAGAGAGATAAATTGCAAATCGGCTATAAACAAAATAGAAAATAAATTCGGTTTTTGTAACGATTTAAATATATACAGAGGTTGCTTGCATAAATGTTATTATTGTTACGCAGTTTATTCGCATAAATATATTAACTCTCGAGATTTTTTTTCAGAAATTTTCGTTAAGAAAAATATCGTAGAAGTTTTGGAAAAAGAATTATCTTCAAAAAATTGGAATAGAGAGATTATCAATTTGGGAAGCGTTACCGACAGTTATCAGCCCGCTGAAAAAGATTATAAGATAATGCCCGAAATATTGAAACTTCTTATAAAATATAAAACTCCGATGACAATATCCACAAAAAGCGATTTGATACTCCGAGATTTCGATTTGATAGAGAGACTTTCAAATATCGTTTCCGTTAGAATCGCCTCCACTATCACTACCGCCAACGAAAAATTGTCTTCTTTAATCGAGCCTAATGTAATAAGTCCGCTTAAAAGATTTGAAACTCTTAAAGAATTCAAAAAAACTAACGCAATAGTCGGAGTTCATGCTATTCCCGTTATGCCTTTTATAACCGAAGACGGACTTGAAAATATATTTATAAAAGCGAAAGAAAATAATTTGGATTATGTTATTTGCGAAGTTTTGAATTTGAGAGGAGAGTGCAGAAAAATATTTTTAAATTTTGTGAGAAAAAATTTCCACGAACATTATAAAAAATATCTTTATATTTACGGCAATAACGGAGAATTAAAAGAAGAATATAAAAATAAGATTCATAAGAGAATAAAATCGTTGGAAGAAAAATATAATCTTAATTACGATTCTGTAGATTTTGAAAAAGTTTATATTGAAAACGAAACGACTTTATTTGATTATACTTTGTAAAATTATTAACAAAAGCATATTTGAATAAATCAATCAATAAAACTATAAAAATACCGAAACTTTATTATAAATTCATTTAAATTTAAATCGGTATAGAATAATGAAAATATTTATAAACGGAAAGGAATTATCCGCTACTTTAGAAAACGAAAAAAACGCATACGAAGTATTAAAGCCAGTCGAAGAATGGTGCAATTCAAACTCTTTTTTAATAAACAGAATTATTATTGACGAAAAAGAACTCTCGCCAGATATAAACAAAGAATACGAAGCTATGCAAATCGAAAATATAAAAAAAATAGAAATCGAAGCTTTAAGCCACAGCGAATATTATTTGTCTTCTATAATTTCAATAATAGAATATATAGAAAAAGTTTCAAAAACAGATTCCGCGACTTTAACCGAAAACGATATTGAAGCCTTAAAAGACGGAATATTTTGGATATTGGATTCTATTCCTCGAGCGATATTTTTATGCAACATGAATCTTGAAACTCATGGAATCATTCATATTTTAAAAATGCTCGAAGTAAAATTGGAAAGATTAAACACGATAACGGATAACGAAAAAGAAGACGAAGAATATTTGGATAAAGTTAAAGAATTTTTTGGAGACGATTTGAAGCCTTTTATAAACGATAAAGTTTTGCCCACTATGGAACTTGTTTTGGAAGACGCTAAAATAAACACAATGCTTATATTCGCAAACGATATAAACGAAAACAACGCTTTATATAAAATTGGAACTTTGCCGAAATTTCAGCCTTTTATAATAGAAATACTTGACGAAGTAGTCGAAAAACTTCAAACGGGAAAAGACAAAGAGGCTTTTATATACGCCGAAAAATTTTCTCGAATAGTCGGACTTTCTTTCAGCATTCTTTCAAAGGTTGCCGAAATTTGCTCGATAGATTATTCGAATATAAAAATAGAAAATATAAGTTTGATTGACGCTATTAACGATTTTAATTCTATGATGAATAATTTGCTCGAAGCATTTTCAAACGAAGATTATATATCTATAGCCGATTTGCTCGAATACGAAATAAAAGAAAAAATAGAAAATATCATGGATTATATACCGCTTTTAGAGGAATATATTGAAAGACTCAATGTTTGATTTTACCGATAGCGACAATTCTTTTTTGCCTATGGCGGAGAGAATGCGCCCTACTTCAATCGAAGAAGTTTTCGGACAGAAACATATTTTATCGGAAAATAAAACTTTAAGAAAAATGATTGATAAAGATAAAATAACTTCTATGGTTTTTTTCGGACCTCCAGGAGTTGGAAAATCAACCGTAGCGTCAATAATAGCTAAAAAAACGAAAAGCGAATATATAAAATTAAACGCCGTTCTTTCCAATGTTTCTGAAATTAGAGAGGCAATAAAAAAAGCGGAAAAAAATTTAACCAATTCAAAAAAGACGATTTTATTTATAGACGAAATTCATAGATTCAATAAAAGCCAACAGGACGCTTTGCTTCCCGCCGTTGAAAACGGAACAGTTATATTAATCGGAAGCACCACTCAAAATCCTTATTTTTATCTTACAAACGCTTTGCTTTCCCGCATCATGCTTTTTGAATTTAGAAATCTTGAAGATAGCGACATCAAAGAAGCGATATTAAAAGCAACTACAGATAAAAGAGGACTCGGAGAAAACGATATTGCAATTGAAGATTTGGCGGTAGATTTGATAGTAAAATATTCGCATGGCGATGTGAGAAAGGCTTTGACTTATCTTGAAGCCGCGTTTTTTGTCACTCAAATAGACGAAACTAAAGAAAAACTTACGATAACGGAAGATATTATAAAAGATGTCACAAGCAAACAAACTTTAAATTTTGACGAAGACGAACATTATAATACTATAAGCGCGTTTATAAAAAGCGTTCGAGGAAGCGACCCAAACGCGGCGATTTATTATTTGGCGAGAATGCTCGAATCGGGAGAAGACCCGAGATATATAGCGAGAAGATTATGCATATTGGCTTCGGAAGATATAGGTTTAGCAGAACCGAAAGCTATGAATATCGTTTCTTCTTTAATTAGCATAGTTGATTTTATCGGCATGCCCGAAGGTAGAATTCCATTATCCGAAGCGACTATTTATTTGGCTTTATGTCCAAAATCGAACTCCGCTTATAATGCTATAGACTCGGCTATTAGAGATATAAGAAACGGCGAATTATATTCTATTCCAAATTATTTGAAAGATAATCATTCCGCAAGTTTCGATAAAAAATCCGAAGAAGAATATAAATATCCGCATGACTATCCTTATCATATTGTCAAGCAGGATTATTTGGAAAAAGGAATCAAAAAAAATTATTACAAGCCCGTAGATATTGGCGAAGAGCGAGAGCTAAAAAAAGTCTACGAGTGGATAATAAAGCATATTAATTAAAACTATTATTTTTTTATACTTTTATAAGCTTCTTTTAATGTGTTTGCCGATTTGGTTAAATAAGTTTTTTCATTTTCATTTAAATTAATCGGAATAATTCTCTTTACTCCTTTGCGGCATATAAGCGATGGTATTCCCAAACAAACATCTTTTATTCCGTATTCTCCGTTCAAAAAATGCGAAACTGGAAGAATTGAATATTCGTCTCTTATAATCGCTTGCGCTATTCTTTTAACCGCCATAGCCACTCCGTAAAAAGTAGAGCCTTTTTTCTCTATTATATGATACGCACTGTTTCTCACTTCGTTAAGTATTTCTTCTAAATTTATATCGCAAGAATCAAATATATTTTTGCAATAATCTTCTATATGGACTCCCGCAATATCGGCGTTGCTCCAAACTGCCAATTCGCTGTCTCCATGTTCTCCAATTATAAAAGCATGAATATTTTTACTGTCTATTTCCAATTTTTTACTAAGCAAATATCTTAAACGCGAAGTGTCTAAAACAGTTCCGCTTCCCAAAACTCTCTCTTTAGGAAAACCGCTTAATTCCAACGCAAGCATTGTAAGAATGTCTACGGGATTTGAAACTATTAATAGAATGCAATCTTTATTATATTCGGTTATACTCGGAATAATTTTTTTGAAGATAGAAGCGTTTTTATTTATCAAATCTATTCTAGACTCGCCGGGCATTTGATTCGCTCCCGCCGTGACAATAACCAAATAAGCGTCAGCCAAATCTTTATAATCCCCCGAATATATATTGACAGGATTTGTAAATTGAATTCCATGAGCTATATCTAAAGCCTCGCCTTCCGCTTTATTTTTATTGACATCTATTATAACTATTTCGTTAAATAGTCCGCTTTGAACCAAAGTAAAAGCCGTAGTCGAACCGACTCCTCCAGCTCCAATTATCGCACATTTTTGTATATTCATTTTAATCTCCTTAAAATATTTTTTAATCTTTTTAATTATAATTTTAAAAATTATATTATAATTATAACCAAATTAATGTTAGAAAGGTAAAACATTTATAAAAAATTTTAAAATATTTTATAATAATCAAGGCGTCAAATATAAACTATTCAACGCCTTTTAAATTTTTATTATTCAAATCAAATTTTATTCATTAACGGGTTTTTTAATAAATCCTAATATTAACGCCGTTATTACCGAGCCAATTACTACGGCGAGCAAATATAAAGCGGGATGATTGACTATCGGAAGAACGAATAAACCTCCATGCGGCGCTCTTAATTCTATATTGAAAGCCATAGAAAGTCCGCCAGAAATCATAGCTCCTATTATGCATGAAGGAATGACTCTTATAGGGTCGGATGCCGCAAAAGGTATAGCGCCTTCGGTTATGAAAGAAAGCCCCATTATATAGCAGGTTTTTCCCGCGTCTCTCTCGTCTTTCGTAAATTTATTTCTAAATATTGTGGTAGCCAAAGCTATCCCCAAAGGAGGAACCATTCCTCCCGCCATAACAGCCGCATGAGGAGCGTAATCTCCAGATGCTATCATCGCTATTCCGAAAGTAAAAGCCGCTTTATTTATAGGTCCGCCCATATCGGTTGACATCATTCCGCCTAAAACTATTCCTAATAATATTAAATTTCCCGTCCCTAAACTTTTTAAGAATACGGAAAGCGAAGAGTTTATCCAAGCTATAGGCTCTACGATAAACAGATACATTATTGAACCAGTTATTAATATTCCAAATAAAGGATAAAGCAAAACTGGTTTGATTCCTTCTAAACTGTCGGGCAATTTTCCAAATATTTTTTTAAGAAGCAAAGTTATATAACCGCCCAAAAAACCGCCGATTAATCCTCCTAAAAATCCTCCTCCGCTATTTAAAGATATTAAACCTCCTACCATAGCGGGCGCAAATCCCGGTCTGTCGGCAATGCTCATTCCGATAAAAGCCGCCATAACGGGAACCATTAGAAAGAAAGCGTTTCCTCCGCCAATATCGTTTAGAAGTTTCGCTATATAATTGTATGAAGGGTCGTTAGGGTCGCTTGCGTTTATTCCAAACATAAAAGAAATAGCTATTAAAATACCGCCTCCGACAACGAAAGGAAGCATATTCGATACTCCAGACATCAAATGTTTATATATTCCCGTTTTAGGTTTTTTCTCAAATTTCATTTTGCCTTTTTCGCCTGCAGTATTATAAATTGGAGCTTTTTGTGAGAGAGCGTTATTTATTAAATTCTCGGGATTCTTTATAGCCTCTTTCACGCCAACTATATCGACATGCCGTCCTGCAAATCTATCCATGAATACGCTTTTATCCGCCGCCACTATTATTCCTTTCGCATTTTTTATTTCTTCATCGGTTAATTCGTTTTTAACTCCGCCCGAACCGTTTGTCTCCACTTTGATTCTTATTCCCATTTCTTTAGCTTTTTTCGTTAAAGAATCGGCAGCCATATATGTGTGAGCTATTCCCGTAGGGCATGCGGTTACAGCCAATACTTGCGGCAAAGAATTATCGCTTTCCTCTACAGTTTCTGCGGGTTCTTCTTTTTCCATAGCGTTTACTAAAATATTTAATAATTCTTCTTTACTATTTGCATGCAAAAGTCCCTCTCTTATTTCGTCTTCGAGCAAAAGAGTCGTAAGTTTCGATAATATTTCAATATGCGAATCCGCCGAAGTGTCGGCTGCGGCTATCATAAAAAATAAACGCGAAGGCTCTCCGTCTAAAGATTGATAATCGACTCCGTTTTTAGAAATTCCGATTGCAACGGTTGAAGTTTTTACGGCGTCCGTTTTCGCATGCGGTATTGCGATTCCTTCTTCCATTCCCGTAGAACCTTGCGATTCTCTTTTAAGAATTTCTTTTTTATATTCTTCTCTGTCGTTTAATTTTCCCGCATCGTATAGAATATCAATCATTTCGTCTATAACTTCCGATTTTGTATTCGCTTTCAAATCGATATCTATACAGTCTAAAGTAATAATATCTTTTAACATTTATTTTATTCCTCCATTTAAATTTATATTTTTTCTATTTTTACTTTTTCTAAAAATTTATTCATGGTTTCAAAAGAAGTAAGCCCTTCCGAGCATGCGGTTGCGCTTCCAGAAGCGATTGCGTATTTATAAGAATCTTCAATATTTAATCCTTTGCTTATTCCGTAAACTATTCCCGCCACCATAGAATCGCCCGCTCCAACCGAACTTATCAATTTTCCTTCTGGAGCGTTTCCTTTATAAACGGCGTCTTTAGCGATTAAAGCCGAGCCTTCTTTTCCCATAGAAACTATAAGATTTTGCGAGCCTTCCTCGATTAATTTCTTTGAATAAAAAATAATATCTTCAAAACTATTTATTTCTTTATTAAAATATTCTTTCAATTCGTTTTTATTCGGCTTTGACAAAAATACTCCAGATTTTATCGCTTCTTTAAACGCTTCGTCTCTCGAATCCAATATTACTTTTATATTTTTATTTTTCAGCAAATCTATTATTTCTCTATAAATCGAATTTCTAACCGAATTTGGAATACTGCCCGAAAGAACTAATATATCGTTTTCTTTTATATTTTTTACTAATTTAAATAATTCTTCTATATTCTTGTTTGAAATATTGGGAGATTTTCCAGAAATTTCGCTTTCGCTGTTATTGGTTTTTAATTTAATATTTATTCTCGTGTCTTCTTCAAGTTCTATGAAACCATCCTTTATTCCGTAATCTTTCAAATGAGTTTTTATATAATTTCCCGTAAATCCGCCGTAAAATCCTAAAGCCATGCTCTCGACATCAAAATTTTTTAACACCTTGGAAACATTTATTCCCTTACCGCCTGGCAAAGTATATGCGTTGTTTACTTTATTTAATTCTCCTTCTTCAAATTTATTCATGTCGATATAATAATCGATAGCGGGGTTTAAAGTTAAAGTATATATCATAATCAATCCTAATCATACAATTATTATCATTTTTTAACATTATATATTATTTTTGTTTTTAATGAAAGTCGATTAACTAATTCATAAAATTTTTAATTTAATTTTTTATAATAAATTTTATGAATTAAACTATTGACATTTTTTCTAAAACATGCTATAATTTCTTTAAATTGATAGAATTATTAAAAATTAAAAAAAGAGAGTTTGAAAGATGAGCGGATATAAATTCTACAATACAATACAATA
>NZ_SJDU01000030.1 GCF_005518285.1 Brachyspira catarrhinii
TGTTATTGGATGCGTTCTTTATTTAGAATGTATCCAATATATTTAATTTAATTATTAACTATTAAAAAAAGATTAAAAAATAAAAGGTTATAAAATTGATGAAATATAGCGATAAGGCTGAAGAATTAGAATTAAAGAATAAAAAATTAAAAGATAAAAGAGACGAAGAAAAAAATTTGGTTCTTCTTATGATAAAAATATTTTGCAAGTCCAATCATAAAAAAAATAATTTATGTTCCGAATGTATCGAATTATATAATTACGCTTCGTGGCAGATTGACAGATGCAGATTTATGGAAACCAAAACTTTTTGCAGCGCTTGTCCTTCTCATTGCTACAAAAAAGATATGCGGGAAAGAATAAGAGAAGTTATGATTTTTTCTGGCAAAAGAATGATTTTTTATCATCCGATACTCGCTTTCAAACATTTATTTATAACTTTAAAAACTAAAATAAAATTAAAAAAACAAAGGAGTAATTAAAATTGAGAGTTATATTAATAATTTTAGGTTTTATTTCTATGGGAATAGGAATTCTCGGAATAGTAGTGCCGATTTTACCGACTACGCCGTTTTTACTTTTGGCTTCTTTCTTTTTTGCGAAAGGCTCGAAAAGATTTCACGATTGGTTTATCTCTACGAAAATTTACAAAAAATATTTGGAGAGTTTTGTTCAGTCGAGAGCTATGACTTTGAAAAATAAATTAACTATACTTTTGCCCGTAAGCTTAATGCTTATAATCACTTTTATATTCGTAAATAATTTGCATGCGAGAATAGTTTTGGTAATTTTGTTTATTGGAAAGTATTTATATTTTTTCACTCAAATAAGAACCATAACGGAAGAGGAAGAGTCGGAGCTTAAAAAGAATAGAGACATTGCAAAAGAAAACGGAAATTTAGAATAATTAAACTAATTAAACGATTAATAAAAAATAAAATAAAGAATAAAAGGATAAAATATAATGCAGATAAATAAATTTTTAATAATAAGCGCAATATTTTTAAGTTGTTTTGCAAAATTATATTGCGAGGAAACTAACGGAAACAATAAAAAAGGATTACAATCTCCTTTGGATAATAGATTTTTTTCTATAGGTTTATTCAGCAGCGCCGATTCGGTTAAAACGAGCGTTAACTTGGAATTCGGTTTTAAGTTATTTAAATTCAATAATTTTGAAATGAAAAGCTATACTTCGATAGTAGGCTCAAAAATATACGATGACAGTCCGCAAATGTATGAATTGGGCTTTATGGAAAAAATAACTTTTGGAGGAGTGGACGAATATAAAGATAAAATAAGCGTTGGAAGATACGGATTTGCGTTCGTAAGTTTGGGCGCTCTTTCTTTTAACGCCAATAAAGACAGCAAATTTTTATTCTCAAAGCCTCTTTATTGGGAAGTCGGAGGCGGAGCTGGTTTCAATATAAATATAAGCAGGCATGTTACGATATTATTGGAATTTGGCGGAGGCTTGCATATTGTAGTCGATGGCAAAAATTTAGGCTATCCTTCAAAAATAAATAAAGCTGGTTTTGGCAGAATAAGTTTGGGCGGAAGGTATTATATTAATTAACTCGCTCTATCGTTTTTCATTTGATAAATTTTATCGGCAATATTTAAAGTCGATTCTCTATGCGAAACTAAAATTATCGTTCTATTTTCGCTATTGTCTTTAATCGATTTTAATATAACGGCTTCGTTTAAGCTGTCCAAATTGCTTGTAGGTTCGTCCAAAAGTATGAAAGGAGCTTTATGCAAAAAACTTCTTGCGATGCTTATTCTCTGTTTCTCTCCTCCAGATAAAGTGTCCCCAAGCTCGCCTACTTCCGTGTCGTAATTTTTTGGTAAAGTCATTATAAAATCATGCAAAGACGCTTTTTTGCAGGCTTCTATCACTTCTTCTCTTGTCGCGTTATAATCCGCGATTTTTATATTATTTTCTATAGTGTCTTTAAATATTGAAGTATCTTGTGTTGCGTAGCTCTCCATATTTCGCAAAGAGTTTGTATTTATTTCTTTTATGTCGGCATTTGAAATTTTTAATTCTCCTTTTTTTATATCCCAAAAACGCATTAATAATTTTAATAAAGTAGATTTTCCGCTTCCGCTTTTTCCTTTTATTCCGATTATTTTATTCGTTTCTATATTCAAATTATAATCTTTCAATATTTCCTCTCCGCCGTAATCGAAATAAATATTTTTGCATTCCGCTCCTTCAAATTTTAAATCCTTTCCGTTATAAACTTCTTCCACAATTGGTTTTTCTGATAGCAAATTAAGGACTCGCTCTCCGCTCGCCAAAGTAAAAAATAAATTATTCGACAGATTGCTTAAAGCTATGACGGGACCGAAAGAGCTTGCCATAGTTATTACGGGAATTATTATATTTTTAAAATCTCCGTCTTTCGCCGTTAAATAACTTATTATTAATATAGCCAAAGTAAATATTAAAATCGCCGAATTTGTCAAACCGCTAATTATTCCTTCGTAGTTTTTTAATTTTTTATTTATATTCATCAAATCGTCAGTTTTATTTTCAATTTCTTTATTTCGTTTTTCTCCGCATCCAAATTGAAGAATTTCTTTTATTCCCCATAAACTATCTAAAAAATAACTGTTTAATTTTCCAAAATTTTCTCTATATTCCATTCCATATTTTTTTCCAAATTTTGAAGAAAAATAAGGAATAAAAAATCCAACCGTCAAATAACCTAAAAAAGCGACAATTCCCAAAACAATATTGAAGATTCCGATAAATATTGTCATTATAATAGAAGTTAAAATTCCTATTGCAATTGGCGATATCGTATGAGCGTAAAACACTTCAAGTAATTCTATGTCGCTCGTTATCAAGGCTATTAAATTTCCTTTGTCCATTCCTTCGAGTTTCGCGGGAGATAGTTTTCTTAAAGCTACAAATATTTTATCTCTTATCAAAGCTAAAAGTTTGAAAGCTATATAATGGTTACTTAACTGTTCTATATAATGAAAAACTCCTCTCAAAATCGCTATAATAAAAATCAAAATAAATATATTCTTTAAATTGGAATTGGAATTTATAAAATCAATTATTCCGTATCCGCCGAGTATTGTTATAAATATCGCGCATAAAAATCCCAAAACTCCCGTTATAATCGCAAGAATCATAATATGAATAAGTGGCGCTATCAAATCTATAAGTTCCGCCATAATTTTAATTCCATTTCTACGCATTTTTTATCTCTCCTTTAGTTATGCTTTCAAGTTTTGTCTGTTCGTTATAAATTTTCGCATATTCGCCGTTTAATTTTATAAGTTCTTCATGCGAGCCTTCTTCTTTTATAATTCCGTCTTTTAAAAAATAAATTCTATTGGAAAATCTGCAATTATATAATCTATGTGAAATCAATATTACAGTTTTTGTTTTTGCAATATATCTTATTATATTTATAATATTCTCTTCGCTTTCCACATCCACATTTGAAGTAGCTTCGTCAAAAATATATATGTCGCCGTCATAAAGTATCGCTCTTGCAATAGACAGTCTCTGTTTTTGTCCGCCCGATAGATTCGAGGCTTTTTCCGTTATTTTTGTTTTTAGTCCGTTTTCGTCTTGTAAAAAATCGTATAATCCCACTCGTTTTAATGTTTTGTTCATTTTTTCTTCGGTTATATTTTCTCCCGCCATTTTCAAATTCTCGTAAACATCGCCTTCAAATAAATAACCGTTATGGTCTACTACGACTATTTTTCTTGCTAAATCGTTTTTGTCTATAGTCGAAAATTCTATATTGCCTATTTTTATAGAACCAGAATAATTTTCGTTTCTTAAAGATATGAGTCCCGCCAATGTGCTTTTGCCCGAACCCGATTGCCCGACTATAGAAATAAAACTTTTTTCTTTTATAGTCATATTTATATTTTTTAGAATAGTTTTATCTTCGTTATAAGCAAAATTAAGATTATTAATTATAATATTTTCGTTTTTGGAATCAATTTTATTTATTCTTTTATTGTCTTCTTCCAAATCTAATATTTCAAACATTTTCTCGCTTGCAGAAATTCCGTTCATAGCGATATGAAAGAAAGAACCTAAAAGTCTCAACGGAATAAAAAATTCCGCCGAAAGCGTTATAATCGAAAAAGCTCCCGCCAAATTTATATTTCCGCTTACGAATTCTCTAACCGAAATTATTATTCCAAGCGCAGCTCCTCCATAAGCTATTATATCCATTACCGTAATAGAATTAAGCTGCATTTTAAGAACATTCATAGTGGCTATTCTAAAATTTTCAGCCTGAATATTCATTTCTTTGTTTTTTCTTTCGTCCGCTTGATATATTTTTAAAGTGGTTAACCCTTGTAAATTTTCTAAAAACACTTCTCCCAAATCGCTATAACTACCCCAATATTTTTTTAATATTTTTTTAGCGATTTTTACTATTAATATTATAGATATCGGAATTAACGGAACGCATAAAATTAGGACGATTGACGCTTTTACGCTTATGGTAGATAAAACGGCAAACAAGATAATCGGAGATATGACGCTATAGAAAAACTGAGGCAAATATCTTCCGAAATAAATTTCAAGCTGGTCTACTCCTTCCATAGATATTTGAACTATTTCGCTCGTTGAAAATTTTTCTCTGTAAGAAATTCCAAGATTTAAAAGTTTGGAATAAATTTTTTCTCTTAAAGTTTGCCTTACTTTGCCTGAAGAATAATAAGACATTTTAGCGATAAGAATATTCGATATAAATCTTAATATTATAACGATTATAATTCCTAAAGAAACTTTTATTATATCCGCGTTTGAAATATTTTTTTCGTAAACTTTTTGCAAAAAATCCGCTATTAAAAATATAGCGATTATATTAAGCGAAAGATTTATTAATTGAAATAATACATGAAAACCTATAAATTTTTTAGCGTTTCCCATTAGCTCGATTAATCTTTTATTTATCATAAATTTACTTTCCTTAAATGAAATATAAAATTCAAAAATTAAACTAAAAACAAAAATGTTTGATTGATATAACATTTTACAATTATATTAAATAATTGCAATTGAATTTTTAATATAATTATAGTTATTGACAAATAAATTATAGTTGTTATAATTTATTTAATTTGAAACTCCTCAATATTGAATAACGCCAACCTAGCTCAGTTGGTAGAGCAACGCATTCGTAATGCGTGGGTCGTGGGTTCGACTCCCATGGTTGGCTTATTTAATTATTTGAAGCGTTAAATTTTAAATAAAAAATGATTGACATTTTTAAATAAATTGTTATCATATAGATATATATTAACTGATTTAAGGAGAATGCAATGAAAATTACGCTAAAAAACCCAACCCAACCCAACCCAACCCGCCATTAATATATATATAATAATATTCGTTAGTCTTTTAAGTTTATTTTCTTTAAGCTGTTCTAAAAATAACATAAACGGTTTAGAAAAATACAACGGCAATGTATATGTAAGTCTAAACGCCGTAAATTCCTCTGGCGATAAAATTACGGAAGCTAATGAAAATAGTTATTATAGATGGTTAGCCGTTAAAAATGGTAGGGTATATTATGATATAAGCGCGACTAAAACTCAAGGACCTAGTTTTTCGGGAGACGGAGGCGATGTTCAATTTCTTGCTCCAATATATTATAATTTAAGTGGCTCTGGAACTTCTTATAGCGAAACATCAATCGAAGAATACTATGAATTTATAAGAACATTGGAGTTTTCTGAAGATGGTAATTCGGCAACATTTACCGAAACTATTAATCATAAAGGAAATGAACCTTCTTCGACTACATATACCGATACTTTCAATATATGGACTAAAGAATAAAAATTAAAAATAAAATTAACTAACATAAAATAAGCCGAGTTCTTAATCTTAATTGATTAAAGACTCGGCTTTTTAATATTTTCAAATATTGCTTTGAAATCATTATAAAATTTATTATTATTAATAACGATAAAAATTTGAAAAATATCAAAAATTAAAATATAATTTATTATCTAAAAAATTATTAGTATCGAATTACGGAGTTTTTATGGAATATAATTTCACTACCATCGAAAAAAAATGGCAAAAATATTGGAAAGAAAATCAATCTTTCAAAACTGTCTCAAAACCTAAAAATAAAAAATATTATGTTTTGGAAATGTTTCCCTATCCTTCGGGCAAGATGCATATGGGACATGTTTCAAATTATACTATAGCCGACTCCATAGCTCGATATTATAAACTCTTGGGCTACGATATTTTGCATCCTATGGGTTGGGACGCTTTCGGTATGCCTGCGGAAAATGCGGCGATAGACAATAAAACTCATCCCGCCGAATGGACTTTGAAAAATATAGAAAATATGCGAAAACAATTAAATCTGCTCGGCTATTCTTACGATTGGGATAGAGAGGTTACCACTTGTTTGCCCGATTATTATAAATGGGGGCAGTGGTTTATTTTGAAAATGTTTGAAAAAGGACTTCTTTACAGAAAAGGCGGAGAGGTTAATTATTGCGAACATTGTAATACGGTTTTGGCTAACGAACAGGTTTCTCCCGAAGGAACTTGTTGGAGATGCGATAACGAAATCACAAAAAAGAAATTGGAACAATGGTATATAAAAGTCACCGATTACGCCGAACAGTTGGACGCGGATTTAAAACTGCTCGATGGAAACTGGCCCGACAATGTTATAGCGATGCAAAAAAATTGGATTGGCAAAAGCGTTGGAGCGAATATTAATTTCAAATTGGACGATGGCAAAGATTTTCCAATATTTACCACAAGACCCGACACGATTTACGGAGTCACTTATATGGCAATCGCTTGGAATTACGAAGGACTTTTGGATATATGCGCCGAAGAACAGAAAAAATCTGTTGAAAAGTTTATTAAAAAATCTGCAAAAATAGACCAAAAAGCGGATTATGAAAAGGAAGGCGTTTTCACGGGAAGATATGTTATAAATCCTTTCAATAATCAAAAAGCGCCTCTATACGCGGCAAATTTCGTTTTAGCCGAATACGGAAGCGGAGCGGTTATGGCGGTTCCAGCTCATGACCAGAGAGACTTTGAATTTGCAAAAAAATATAATATTCCAATAAAAGTCGTTATTCAAAACGAAGATAATTCTCTCAAAGCGGAAAATATGACGGAAGCGTATATCGAAGACGGAAAAGCGGTTGATTCGGATATATTAAACGGACTTTATACTAAAGACGCCATTAAAAAAGCGATAGAATACGCCACAGAAAAAGGTTTTGGCAAAGAGCAAGTGCAATACAAACTCAGAGATTGGTTAATTTCAAGGCAGAGATATTGGGGAAATCCTTTGCCTTTCGTTCATTGCGAAAAATGCGGAATAGTTCCCGTTAAAGAATCCGATTTGCCTATAACTCTTCCAATGGATATAGAATTTACCGTTGGAGAAAATCCTCTCAAAAAATCCGAGTCTTTCGTAAATACCACTTGTCCAAAATGCGGAGGAAAAGCGAAAAGAGAAACGGACACTATGGACACTTTTACTTGCAGTTCTTGGTATTACGCGAGATATACGGACGCTCATAACGATAAAGCGCCTTTCGATTCGGATATAGCGAATTCATGGCTTCCTATAGACCAATATATAGGCGGAATAGAACATGCATGCATGCATTTACTTTATTCGAGATTTTGGTTTAAGTTCATGCGAGATATTGGGCTTGTTAAAGAGGACGAACCTTTTAAGAGACTTCTAACTCAAGGAATGGTTTTATCGAATAGTTATGAATCGAGAAAATTAAAAAAATTCTACACTCAAGAAGAGATGAATAATAAAGAGTATGAGAAAGACGGAATAACTAAAGACGATATAATAATAAAAATGGAAAAAATGTCGAAATCGAAAGCCAACGGAGTCGACCCCGCGGAAATTATAGAATTATTCGGAGCGGACGCAGTTAGAATATTCGTTATGTTCGTTTCGCCTCCAGAAAAAGATAAAGAATGGAGCGATGACGGAGTCAAAGGTTCGGCAAGATTTTTGAATAGAATTTGGAATTTGTTTATCAAATATAAAGACGAAAATAAAAAATCTTTCGATTATAATAATCTTTCAAAAGAGGCTAAAAGTTTATACAGAAAATATCATAAAACGATAAAAAAAGTGACAATCGACATAAAAGACAGATTTCATTTCAATACGGCTATTGCTTCTTTGATGGAACTTCTTAACGATATGAGCGCGTTAAAAGTAAATTCGGAAGAAGAATATTCTATGTTTAGAGAAATCATAAGAGGCTATTTGATTTTACTTAATCCGATAGCTCCGCATATAACGGAAGAGATTTTTGAGATATTAAAATTCGGAAATACGATTTTAAACGAAACTTGGATTAATCATAATGAAGAATATTGCAAGGACGACACATTCGAACTTGTTTTTCAAGTGAACGGAAAAATCAGAGACAGAATCGAAGCGGAAATCAATATATCCGAAGAAGACGCCAAAAAATCCGCTCTTAAAAGCGAAAAAATAAAACAGTTTATAGACGGAAAAGAAATTATTAAAGTCGTTTATGTTAAAAATAAGTTGGTTAATATTGTTGTGAAGTGATAAGTCGGTTTTATTATTTAAAAATTAACTAATCAAATGACAAGTGCAATAATGCCCGCTTCCTATCTCTTTAATTTTAGGCTCTTCGGTTTTACATTTTTCTATTCTCTCTTTGCATCTTTCGTAAAACATGCATCCTTTATGTGATTTTAACAAATCGGGCGGGACTCCTTCAATAAATTCCAATTTACTAACCGACTTTTTTAATCTCGGAGTAGCGGCAAGAAGTCTTTTCGTATAAGGATGTTTCGCGTTT
Organism: Brachyspira catarrhinii; assembly: GCF_005518285.1. GTDB lineage: Bacteria > Spirochaetota > Brachyspiria > Brachyspirales > Brachyspiraceae > Brachyspira > Brachyspira catarrhinii. The sequence goes on from NZ_SJDU01000030.1 coordinate 8,851, forward strand.
TTATAAATATCTTCGTTTCTGACAATTTCCGCGATTTTTCCGCCATACATTACGCAAACTCTGTCGGCAATTTCCGATTCCAAAGCCAAATCATGAGTTATAAATATAAAAGACAAATCGAATTCTTTTTTTAATTTTTTAAGCAGATTTATTATTTGAGCCTGAACTATTACATCAAGCGCCGTTGTAGGTTCGTCCAATATTATAAGTTTAGGTTTGAGAAATAAAGCCGCCGCGATAACCGCTCTCTGTTTCATGCCTCCAGAAAGTTCATGCGGATATCTGTTTGCCACGCTCGAATGAAGCCCTATATAACCCAAATATTCTTCAATCAATTTCAACGCTTCCGATTTATCCATTTCGACATGCCTATTTAAAGTTTCAAGCATTTGTTTTCCGATTGTATAAACGGGAGTGAGAGAATTCATAGCGCCTTGAAAAACCATGGATATTTTAGCCCATCTTATATTTTTTCTAATATATTCTTCTTTTAATTCGATAATATTTTCTCCGTCAATTATGATTTTTCCGCTTTCGTATTTTCCAGGGACGGAAGGCATTCCAAGTAAAGAAGTTCCGAGACTCGTTTTACCGCATCCCGATTCTCCGACTATTCCCAAAGTTTCGCCTTTCTTCATATCAAAACTAATATCGTTTATCGCTTTCACTTGTCCTTTGGATGTATGATAAAACATTTTTAAATTTTCTACTTTTAATAAATCGCTCATAATTTTTATTCTTTATTATTTTTAATTTGTTAATATTAAATATTATGTTAATTATATAAATTAATGCTCATAAATGCAAGATAATATTTTTTTCATTTTCGACATTGCAATAAATCTATGGCTAATTAAATTTTTTTCTTCGGCTTTCATTTCGGCGTAAGTCATATTAAAACCTTCTGGCATAAAAATCGGGTCGTATCCGAAACCTTCGAATCCTCTCGGGCTTTCAATTATTTTCCCATCGACTTTTCCTTCCAAAGCTATATAATATTTTTCGTTTAGCATGCAAACAGCGGATGTGATAAAATAAGCGGTTCTGTCTTTTTTGTCTTTCAATTCTTCCAAAATCATTTGCATTTTTTCTTTATAGCTTAAATTTTCTCCTCCGTATCGAGCCGAAAATAATCCTGGTTTTCCTCCGAGAGCGTTAATGCAAAGTCCCGAGTCGTCCGCTAATGACGGAATTTTTATTTTTTCGTAAACCGCTTTTGCCTTTATCAAAGAATTTTCCATAAATGTTTTTCCGTTTTCTTCGATTTCCATGTCGGCGGGCATTGGCGATATTTCTTTGACGCTATCTTTTAAAATAAATTCAATTTCCGATAATTTATGTTTATTCGCTGTCGCTATAATTAATTTTTTTATCATATTTAATCCGTAATTAGTAATGTTGAAATAATAACATAAATCAATAAAATAACCATAATAAAATTTGATTTTGAATTTAAAATAATGTATAATTAATAAGAATAAATTTCGAGCAAAAATTATGAATAAAGATTTAAATTTAATGAAAGAAATAAAAATAACGGATATAGAAAATATAAAAATCGGAAATGCAGAAGACGAAAAAGCTGGAACGGGCTGCACGGTTATAATTTGCGAAAGAGGAGCTATAACGGGACTCGATGTGCGAGGCGGAGGACCAGCCTCACGAGAGAGCGAAGTTACAAAACCTTTCGCGTTCGCCGAATTTATTCATGCCGTTTTACTAAGCGGAGGAAGCGCTTTCGGTTTGGATGCGGCGGGCGGAGTAATGAAATATTTGGAAGAGAGAAATATAGGATTCGATGTCGGCGTCACAAAAGTTCCTTTGGTTTGCGAATCCTGTATATTTGATTTGCAAGCGGGAGATTGTAAAATTCGTCCTGATGCAAAAATGGGTTATCAAGCCTGCATAAACTCCGAAAAAAATAATATTCGAATGGGAAATCATGGAGCGGGAACGGGAGCTACAGTCGGAAAAATATTAGGAATAGATTTTGCAATGAAATCTGGACTCGGATTCTACGCTTTACAAATCGGAAATTTAAAAGTCGGCGCTATAGTTTCTGTTAATGCTTTCGGAGATATTTTCGATTATGAAAGCGGAAAAATGATAGCGGGAGTTCTTAATAGAGATAAAAACGGATTTAGGAATTCGGAAGAGGAATTGATAAAAATTGCGGAAAATAAAAATTTGTCTTTCGATATAGAAAATAATATAACTACAAACACGACTATCGGAGCGGTTATAACGAACGCAAAATTTACAAAATCTCAAATGGGAAAAATCGCTTCGATGTCTCATAACGGATTTGCAAGGACTATAAAACCCGTTCACACGACTTTAGACGGAGACAGTATTTATGCAATGTCGGTTGGAGATGTGAAGGCAAATTTGGACGCTGTCGGAAGTATTGCGGCAATAGTTATGGGAAAAGCTATAAACTCGGCTATAATCAATACAAAATCCGCTTACGGTTTCAAGGCTTATAACGATATAGTAAAATAGATTTTATTATTTTGGATTGCTTCGATAAATCTCGCAATGACAATGCAGTAATTATTTAGTCATTGCGAGCGAATATAAAGAAGCGAAGCAATTTAAAAATTTGTCGTTTTCTACTCTAAAAATATATATTGAATATTAAACGAATATATTATATAATTACTTTCTAAATTAATTTCGTAAATCATAAAATTTAAATTAAGGAAAATAATAATGGCTAAACTTTCGCATTTGGAAAAAGAATATATTAAAGCTAATCATAAAAATAAAACGGTTGACGAACTTTCAAAAAAATTGGAAAAAGACAAAGAGCTTATAGAAGAATATATAAATAATTTGCAAAATAAAAATAATAAAAAAAATTCCGAAGACGATAAAAAAACTAACGCTATTAAAAATTTACTTAAGAGAATATTTTTTGAAGATAAAGAAAAATCAGAACCTATTTATAAAAAATATTCAATAAAACCTTATAGGCTTTCAAAAATTGATTTCATATTCGCGTCCGTTTCTTTTTTATTTGCTTTCTTTTTATATTTATTCACTCTAACTCCTTCGCTTTCCGCTGGCGATAACGGAGAGCTTACGACTGCAGCGTATTTTTTGGGAGTCGGACATGCCCCGGGCTATCCGTTTTATACTTTGATGTCGAAATTATTTACTTATATTCCGTTTGGAAATATCGCTTGGAGAACGAATTTATTTTCTGGAACTTGCGCCGCAATTTCAACGATATTCTTTTATTTGATTATGGCAAAAGTTTTGGGGCAAAATAGAATTGAAAGAGGATTTTCGCCTATCGTTCAAATTCCAGCTTTGCTTTCTTCCGTAGCATTCGCAATCTCCGACAATATGTGGGCGCAGGCTACGATGGCGGAAGTTTATAGTTTGAATATATTGCAAATAGCTTCTATGCTTTTGATACTCGTTTATTGGTTCGAGGCAAATAAGATTTATATTCTCTGAGTAATCC
>NZ_SJDU01000300.1 GCF_005518285.1 Brachyspira catarrhinii
TTGTCGCTTGCAATATTTTTTATTTTGCTTGCAAGTTATTTCAGATTTACGAATAAATTTGATAAAATACTCGACAATATGGAATCGATTAGCGATAAAATTAACAATATAGCTTCTTTTGTGGATTCGGAAGCGGACAGAACTAAAAGAACTTTGGACGATATGCATGACGCTTTCGACAATATAACGAACAGCGTATATAATTTTACTTCCGCCGCAAAAGGCTGGACGGAAAATTTAAGCATAGCGAATATAATAAAATCTATAATCAATTTGTTTAGAGGCAGGCAGGAATCCGATGACGATTTTTAGAAAATCATTCGTTTTTATAATTTCAATTTTTATTTTTGCATTATCTTTATGTTTATACGGGCAAGATAATGATTGGGTTATAAGAATAAGAGATTCGCAGGGAGAGATAAAAAAACTTTTTGCGGTTAATGATTTCATGAGCGAGCTTTCAAATATAGTCGTTTTAAGAGGACTTCCAACCGAAAATTTGAATATGCTTCTTACGAACGATTTACAATTATGGCAATTCGCATCTCAACTTATAGAGCAGGAATTGGTATATATGAAAGCGGTTGAAGAAGGTTTCGATAAAGACGAAGAATTGACTTCCACAATTTCAAGAGAAAGAGACAATCAAATCGCTCAATTATATATGCAAAGCAAATTAAGAGACGGTTTCGATGTCGTTTCGGAAGAAGAGAAGAGACAATTTTTTAATAATAATAGAGAAAGATTGCAGGCTGCGAGAGGAAATAATATTCGCTACGAGCAAGTCGCTATGGATATAGAATATACGATATTGCAAGAGAGAATGAGAAACGAATACGATAGAATCATTAACGAAGCGAGAACGAATTATAAACTCGAATATTCTTCCACAAGGGACCCATGCGTGATTATTGACGATAAACAAATTCCATTGTCGAATTTTAACGAAATGTTTAATCAGACTTTAAGACAATCGGGAGAAAATATTCCGCCAGCTTTGAGAGTTCAGGCGAGAGACAATATGTTTAACGCTTTTGTCGCAAGAGAGATAATGATTTACGAAGCGAATAAAGTCGGTTTTTACGATAATCCCGAAGCGAAAGCGATTGAAAATTATATTACGAGAACCGCCGTTGTGGCGCATTATATAGAAAAAACTATAAGGTCGACTATTTTAGAACCTACAGAAGAAGAGATAAATCAAGTTTACGAACAATACGGAAGATTATACAGAATAGATTCTCTTCCTTACGCGGAAGCGCAAAAAGCTTTGGAGACTTTGGTTATAGAAGCGAAAACTCAACAAAGGTATCAAATACTTACAACCGATTTAAGATATAGATATAATATTGAAAAAAATCTTTCTCTTGTTGAAAATCTTGGAAAGAGTGAAAATGTTAATTAATAATTGAAAAATAATTTATGAAAAGATATTTTATATATTTCTTACTTTTATTTGCCATACTTTCTAATTATCTATTTGCGATTAGAAACGATTATTATTTCGATGTGTCGCCTTTGATACAAAAAGATAAAATGTTTTCGATTGGTATTGGCGGAGTTTTTGAAGAATATAATTCTTGGTTTCAAGATGGAAAGTTGTATATTTTGGACCCTTACAACCAGAATATAAGCAGAAGAGATATTTATTTTACTATCGCTCCTTTTTTTAATATTCGTCCGATTAGATTTGTAGAAATTGGAGCTTCGGCAAGTTTTTTGTATCAAAGACAAGATTCGAGAAACGATTTGACGGCTATGACAAATAAAACCGACAGTTTCGGCTTTAAGGATATAGATGCAAATATTAAAATTACGATGGTCGATTGGTATTTGTCGATAGGGGCAAAATTCGGATTTAGTTATAGTTTCGCCAAAAGTTCTTTTTTATACGAGCAAGCGAGAGACAATTTTAATTTTTACGGAAATATTATGATAGCGGGAGTTCCGAAAGTTATTCCCGTTAATTTTTTATTCTGTTATATTTTCGATACGAGAGACAATTTGCTTACGGATATATTAAGATACGGAGAGATAATCGGAGGAGTCGAACTTATAACTTCTCCTTTCATAACGATATACACGGGAGTAAGTTATTTGTTTCCTTATACGAAAGATTTTACTCTCACTTATGTCGAGCCTTTCGTTAAAGTTAAAGCTACCGTATCGGATTTTCTTTATATGACGGTTTCTTACAATAAAATAGTTTGGGGAAGCGGAAATATTCCAAACACTTCGACTTTTAATTTTTCAATAGAATATATGTTTTATTCTCCAAAATGGAGCTGGTGGCATATCGGAGAGCTTGGAAAAAAGAATAAATCCAAATAGAAAATATGATTATTCTTTTACTTATTAAAAAAACAACTCCGTTTAGATTTCGTAATTCTGCATTTATGGTATTGCTCCAATTTATTAAAAATAATTTTACAATTTTTAATTATGCATTTCTTTTGATACATTTAAATTTGAAATAATAAGTCATAATGAAAGTTATGCCTTTAATCATAATAAAAAATTTTTGCCGTAGATGGAAATAATCAATCGTTGTCATTACGAGGTTTTGTAAAAAACCGAAGTAATCAAATACGTGCGGATTGCCACGCAATGACAATTAACCTATTGACAAAAAGAATAGGTTTAAATGATTTTTAATTATTTCTTATCGTTTTGAAATTTGAAATAAGAAATCTCATCAACCATATTTTCCGTTCTGTCCGAAACTTCCTTACTCGACATAGCGCTATCTTGAGCCATATTGGAATTCTCCTGCGTTATATTGTTTAATTCCATCACAGCTTGATTTATCTGCTCTATTCCGCTCTCTTCTTGTATAGACGAATTCGCTATTCCCGTCAATACTTCAGAAACCTCGTTTACCGATTTTTCTATCTCGCTTAAAAGT
>NZ_SJDU01000301.1 GCF_005518285.1 Brachyspira catarrhinii
AAAGAATTCTTAAAATCTTTTATCAATTTATCAAAATTAAATCTTAAAGAATATGCATCTATACCAAATTCTTCCGAATTCATATTTTCTTTAATAAAAGTTTCAATAAAACTAAAGATTTCTTCTAATTTTGATATAAAATTATTTTCAAGTTCTTTAAGGCTTGATTTTTTCGATTCTTTAATATCGTTAAGAATAGAATTTAAATTTTGCAATTGAGATACCGAATTATCTTCTCGATTATAATGTTTCATTTTTCTAATTTTTTCATTAGTATTTTTATCCTCTTTGAAAATATTTCTAATTAATTCTACAGCTGCTGGAGCTATACTTATTAGAATTTCAGGTATCTTTTTTAATATAATTGGCGGTATAATGGGAGGTATAGGTGGAACAAACATATTTTAACTCCTTATTTTATAGTTTCCAAGAAATTATTAATAATTTTTTCTTTTCTATCATATTCTTTTCTTTTTGTTTCAATTTCGCTTTCGCTTAATTTCATGTTTTCCTCGATTTCTTTTTTAATATCTTCAACGCTCGCTTGATTATTTTTCATAACTCTATTAATATTCCTTTTAATAGAATTCAAAGAATTTTTTGTGATTTCGTCTATATTAAAACAGAAATTATTTAAAGCGTTGTCGACTAATTCGTCCAAATAGCTTTTTATTTCTTTTTCTTTTTCGCTTTTGTTTTTTAATTTTAATATCTCCGAGCATTTCCTATCGGATATGGCTATATGGTCCAATATTTCGCTTGAAAATGTTCTTTTAAAATTAGCTATCGTATCGCTGAATTTAGTTTCAATATCGCCGACATTTATATTTAAACTTTCAAATTTTTTATCAAATTCTTTTTCAAGCGCTTCTCTTTGTAAAAATGGATTGCTTATAGAAGGGTCGTATTCGCTTTTTTGATTAAGTTCCGTTTCTATCATATTAACTACATTTTTAATAATATTTTTAGAATATTTTATAGTATTCTTTTCCACATCTTTTAAAGTAGTTTTATAATCTTCTCTTATTTGTTCAAGCATTTTAGCTACCGCTTTAGTTTCTTCTATAGTGGCGTTTTCTTCATCATAAGCCTCGCTTTTTGAAAATGTTTTTGAGCTTTTTTTGGAAGTTTTTTCAAGTTCTGTTTTTTTACCAGAAAAAAATTCTACAACTTTTTTTACTCCGCTTGCGATAGCTCTACCTACAGATTTAATAAATCCCCAAAATCCCATGTATTCTCTCCTTTTATTTTAATTTTTTGTCTTTATTTTTTTATAGCTTCTTTCAATTTTTTATTTTGATTAAGCCATTGTGTTTTTATATTCTCAAAAGCTTCGTTCAAACCGTTCATAGCTTTTTCGATTTCCTCTATTTCCTTATTTTTCATAAGTTTAAACTCTTCCTGTTGTTTTCTATCCATATCTAAAGAGGCTCGGCTTTGAGAGTTTGAATCTTTTATGCTTTTTGCCTTATTGCTTATATTCGTTATCATATTTGAATATCGACTTTCCAAATCGTTTGTCGCTATTTCCACGCCTTTTGAAATTATATTTCCTTTCATTAAGGAATTGACTTTTTCAATATTTGTGAAATCTCTTATATAATTAGAATTCTTGATTATATTATTATTAAGATTCGGGTCTTGTAAACTTAAATCTATACCGTAGCTTTTTGCCAATTTATATATTTGCAATATGGCTTCTTCTTCGCATTTTTCACCGTTTTCAAGCGATATAATATTAGAAAATACATAAGAAGAAACTCCGATTATATTATTATTAAGCAGATTTTCATCATTATTATAATTATCTTTCAAATATTTTTTCCATTCTTCGCTTTGTTTTTTCCAATCTTCTTTAGGATTATTTCTATTGTCAATTTGCGTTCCCAAAATCATAACTTTGTATTTATCGTCTCCGACATTGTCAAAAACTTTAGTTATGGTTACATATTCATCGTTTCTCAAACTTGAAGAATCTACGCAAACTATTACGGCATTCGCTCTTTTAATATAATCTCTCGTTATTTTTGAGCGATAATCGACTACATCGTCTAATCCCGGAGTATCGACTATCGTCACATCTTTTGGCATATTTTCGTTATTCAAATAAACGGTAAGCTCTTTAACGAAATAATGAATTTTGCTATTTTTAGAAGTGTATTCTTTTACTTTATTTTTCAAATCTTCAATATTCGACACTTCGATTGTTTCGTCCGATTTTCCTATATATTGGCTTTCAATATTTTTAGCTCCAGAACTTTCAAATTCTTCTCTAAAAATTTTTGTTTTTGTTCTGCTTTCGGATTCTTTAACGCTTTCCCATAATTCGTCCCATTCTTTTCTATTATAAAACTTAACCAATAATTTATTTTGCGAAGAATATTTGAATTTTGTTAAAGATGCGGTTTCGGGCGTCACATCCGTTGAGGCTATATTTTCCTCAAATAATGCGTTAATAAATGTGGATTTTCCCGCTTTTATTGTGCCGACTATCGCTATTTGTAAATTCGGGTCATCCGCCAAGTATTTTTGCGCTTTAATGTCGTTTCGCTCATCGTCAAATCGAACATTAAATTCTTTTTCTACCGTTTCGATAGATTTCTCTATTTCAGAGATTTTTCTTTTTTGTCTTTCGACTTCGTTTTGTAATTTTTCTAACGCGCTCATTTTAAGCTCCTTGAAATATAAAATTTTTTAATTGAATTATTTATAAAATTGTTTAAGGATAAATTTTTATTTAAACGATATAAATTTTCCCTAAACGATTTTAGGCAGATTGATAAACATGATAAAATTTTTAAAAAGTTACATATTAGTATAGTATAGTATAGTATAGTATAGTATAGTATAGTATAGTATAGTATAGTAT
>NZ_SJDU01000302.1 GCF_005518285.1 Brachyspira catarrhinii
ATGTATATTCATTTTTTATCTTTATAATTTTAAAATTTATTTTTTATAATCTAAAATATTATAAATCATTTTTAAGAATTATTAAATATTATTATTAACGCAAATTTTTCGTATAATCGTTATTATTCTTTTTTTGAATTTTGTCTCCGTAAAATTTCTTTATAGGCTTAAAAAATATATCGGTAATCCATCCGTTGTCAATTGGGAATACTCTTCTTCTCGAAATAAAAAGAATGCATTTTTTAACCCACAAAACTTTATCGCTTTCGTTACAAACATCGTTGGAATATTGAGCGTCATCTCCGTCTCCGATTTTCACTTTCCAGCCGCCAGATTTTCTCGCAATTTCCGTTTTTGTGGCTATTCCCGTAGTATGCGTTCTGTTGGGAACTCTCCAAACGCTTATAAGTCTTTTTTGTTTTTTCATCATTTCAAACCATCTTAAAATCCACGGAACGAATTGAACGGGAAACCTTTTCATCATAAATCTCGGACAATGTTTTATAAAATAGACATAACTTTTGGAATATTTTTCGGGAAGAATATCGTAGAAAGCTTCGAGGACGGCGTAAGTTTTGCATAAAGTAGTGTCGGTTTTGCCTTCTATAATCGGTTTAACCATATTTTCTATAAAATTTTCGGATATTGCAGTGTCGGCGTCAAAGAATATTATTGTTTTGCCAAGCGCTTCTTTAAGTCCCGTATTTCTCATATATTGAACATCCGATTTTTTATCGTTATGTATAACCCGAATTACCCCCCCCCCCCCGTATAAAGTTTTCATATTGGTTTATAATATTCAAAGTGCCGTCTGTGGAAGAATCGTCTATAATAATTATTTCCATTTTCAAATCGGTTTTTTGATTATTGATAGAATCGAGTAAAATCGGCAAATATTTTTCTTCGTTATAAGTCGTTATTATTAAACTAACATCGTAATCCATAAAATTTTCTCCAATTTAATTTTTCATATAATAACATATTTTTTTATTTTTAACACTTGCGGAATTTTTGAATTATGTTAATATAATTATGTTTATTAAAATTATGATAATAGACGATAATAATTATAAGTATTTTAATTTTTATTTTTCCAATAATTAAAAAGGGAGTAAGCGATGGATTCTAAATATAGAATAGAATTGGCTGATAATTCAAATAATTCAAAAGGAAACTTAAATATGAATTCTTTATTAAACGATTCTGGAACGATTATAAAAGTTATAGGAGTGGGAAACGGAGGATGCAACGCCGTTAATAGAATGATAGAAGAAGGACTTAACGGAGTGGATTTTGTCGCTATGAATACGGACAAACAGGCGCTTTCGAGGTCCAATGCCGAAACCAAAATAGTATTGGGAGAGAGAGTGACTCAAGGATTAGGAGCTGGAACGGACCCAGAAAAAGGAGCGGAAGCTGCAAGAGAAGATGTCGCAAAAATAGAGCAAATAATAAACGGAGCGAATTTAGTTTTCATTGCGAGCAGTTTTGGTGGTGGAACGGGAACGGGAGCGAGTCCCGTTGTTGCGGAAATCGCTAAAAAATGCGGCGCTTTGACGATAGGAGTAGTTACGAAACCTTTTAAATACGAAGGAAAATTAAGAATGAATATAGCGGAATCGGGAATAGAAAAAATGTTTACAGTTGTCGATTCCCTTATAATAATACCAAACGAAAATCTTTACGATATGGTTGACGCGGAAAATTACGGTTATACGGGAGCTTTTTCAATCATAGACGATATATTGAGGCAGGGAGTTCAAGGAATATCCGATATAATCACTCAAACTGGTTTTGGAGTAAATACCGATTTTGCCGATGTCAGAACTATGATTTCGCTTTCAAACGGAAGAGCGCATTTGGGAATAGGAATAGGAAAAGGCGAAAACAGAGTAGAAAAGGCGATAACCAACGCTTTTGAAAATCCTTTGCTCGATGTTTCAAGTATAAGAAATTCGAGAGGAGTTCTTGCCAATATTGTCGCTCCTAAAGATTTCGGACTAAAAGAATATAGAGAAGCCACCGAAAGAATAAGCGGCTACGCTCATGAAGATGCGAATATAAAAATAGGAACTTGCATTGACGAAAATTTAGATAACGAAATAAGAGTGACAATAGTCGCTACGGGATTTGAAGATAATTCTAACGAAAATAATAGTAAGGAAAATAAAGATTTTGAATCTGATAAAATAGACACAATAGACACAAAAGAATATAATACGAATAACGCGAATAATATAAATAGCGAAAATAATAATTCAAACGAAACTATAACCGATAAGTCGGAAGAGAATAATTTAAATAATTTAAATGAAAAAAAAGAACCCGTTATTAGTAAATTCGATTTTAAAAAAATAATTTCGGAAAATAAATCTAAAAACGATTATAACGAAGATATTAATAATAATGACATTAATAATAAAAATAACGAAGCGGAAAATTTTAACGATAATTATAAAAATTATAAAGAAGAATTTAATCAATCGGAACAAACGGCTTTTGATAAAAATATAATCAATAATCAAATAAAAGAAAATGTAAATTCGATAAACGGAAACGAAGCGCTTAATGATTATAATAATTATTCCGTTGGAATTGCCACCGAAGTTGCCGAAGCGGATATTAAAGAAGAGGTTAGAGAAGTTTCAAAACCTATATTCGAGACTATATCCGACAAAGACATGAAAATTCATGAAGATATGGGAGCTAATAAATATATATTCGGAGCGAGCGCAAATTCTTCCATAGATTATGACGAAACTCCAGCCTATTTAAGAAGACAAATTGTGGCAAGAAATGTAAAAAGATAAGGGTTTAATTTTGAGTTCAATATTAAGTTTTCTTTCGAGGACTCTA
>NZ_SJDU01000303.1 GCF_005518285.1 Brachyspira catarrhinii
TATAGGAAATGTTACAGCTAGAAAAGTTGTAAACGAAATAGAAAAAAATAATGGGATTATTAATTTTGATTCTTTTAAAAATAAAAAATATTTTAGTGAATTAATAAAATTAGGTGACACAATAAAAAATAATACTGATGATAATGTATCAGTAGTAAAAAAATAGAAAATTTAAAATTATATTATGAACCGATAATAAAAGATATGGAAGATGATTATAAAGATAGATTATTGGATATAGATGTATTGATAACATTGGCTGTAGAATATAATAATAATTTAGAAAAATTTATAAGTGATTTTGCTTTAGATCCTCCTTCTAATCAAATACAGCAGGAAAGCAAACCATTAATAGGACAATTAGAAAATGAAGCTTTAACATTATCTACAGTACATTCAGCTAAAGGTCTTGAATGGGAATATGTATTTATTATTCATATGCTTGATGGATTGTTTCCATCTGAGAGAGCATTAGAAAATATAGAAACTTTAGATGAGGAAAGAAGATTATTTTATGTTGCTTGTACCCGTGCTAAGTCTAAACTTTATATAACTATGCCGTCAGTTATAAGTCAATATAATTATTCTATATTTGATAAACCTTCCAGATTTATCTCCGAAATAAATAATAAATATTATCATTATTCATTAGATGAATATACAAAAGATGATGAGGATTTATAAAAAACTTTTATTAATTTTTAAAATTAAATGCTATATTTATACAAATATGTATAAAATAAATAGAATAAAAAAAATAAAACAAATATTTAATGATAAATACAAGTTTGAAATGCCATCAAAAATAAAAAAACCTCTTATAATTCGTTGTAAAAACTATAAAAAGATTTAAAATAGACATATAAGATTTTTTAAGGAGATATATTATGAAAAAGATTTTATTAATTTTCACTTTATTTTTTGCTTTCAGCTTTTCGGCATTCGGTTTTTTTATTGATAAAAAAATATTAGACGCTTATTTTGAAGCTCATTATCCTGTAGATACTAATAATAATCCTATTCCTGATGACGAATCAATTTATTATACTTATAATCAAAATAAAACTAATACAGTAACTATTTCTGCTCTTTATCTCCCTAATATTGATAAAGATAAAGCAGATGTAACTATAAAAATTTATACGGATAAAAAAATAGATGATACTATTAAAGAAGTTAGTTTTTTTAATGATGATTTTATAGCTACTTTTTCTGTAACATATATAGCAGATTATAACTATATACTAATTTATGAGTCAAATTTTTTATTGTTTACGGATATAAGTAAACTAAAAACAATAAGAATGTTTCAAAACGGCAATATACAAATGATGTATAATTATAAAGGAAAAACTTATAAATATCCTATTGATGATAAAACTTCTTCAATGGTTGCTAAAATGCTTGATTTAGGATTTAAAAAATAATTAATATTTTTAAGGAGATATATTATGAAAAAGATTTTATTAATTTTCACTTTATTTTTCGCTTTTAGTTTTTTATCTTATGGTGTTACTTTTGTAGTGCCGGAAGTTTTTATCAAGAAATATTTTACTTATGATAAAAAATTAGAAGCATATGTATATAATATAACAAAATTAAATACATTGTCTTTTAATGCTTCAAAGACAGAAAATAATGAATATATTATACAAACTATTATATCATTAGATAAAAAATTAAATAATTTAAAACAAGTTAGATTTAATAATGGAGAGTATGTTTTTGAAATATCAGATTTAGATTTAATACATTTAGATAATATTTTATTATTTAGTGGTTTTACAAATGTTCGTAGTAATAATTTAAATAAATTAATAGATTTCTTTAATAAAGGGAATGTTACCTTAGAATATGTTTTAGAAGATAAAATATATAAATATTCTATTGATAATAAAACTTGTAAAATATTCTCTGAAATACTTTCATATGGTCATTAAATAATATACTAAAAATCAACAAAAAATCTTATTTTTTTTCAAATATTATACATTTGTATAAGAAATATTTATATAATTATATTATAATCTCCTTATATAAAAAAATAGGGAGGTTTATTAATGGCAACTTCTACAAATCAAATAGATTTTACATTAAATGCTGATACCAGCAGTTTTGAAACAAATATAAATAATTCAAGCAAGGCGGTAGAAAAACTTTCAAAAAATAATGATGATTTATCCGCAGGCTTGGAAGATGTTTCAAAGTTTATGAAAGAGGCAGCTAAAGTAAATACTGATTTAACAAAAGCTATTAAAGATTTAGCAAAAGCATTTGATGATAGTGTAGACTCTACAAATAAAGAAGCGAATGCTTTAGACGATGTTTCAAAAGAGGCAAAAGATGCCGCAAAAGAAATTAAAAAAGTTTCTGATGCTGCGAAAGATATTGAAAAAAATTCAAAAGCAGGCAACCTAGCACTTGAGGCAATAAAAGATAATCTCGGAGCTATTCCTGTTGTTGGTCCTACAGCAACAAGAGCATTAGACGGACTTGAAGGAAGTTTCTCAAAATTAGTTTTGGCAGGTGCTGGAGTAGGAGCTGTTGCTGGAGCTGTAGCAGGAGTGGGAGCAGCTATTTACGGAGCTTATACTCAAAGTGAAAAGTTTAGAGATAGTATTGAGGATTTTAAAAATAACGCTGCTGTTGCTTTCAGTCCTGTTCTTGATAAATTGGAAGATGTAGGAGATTTTATAGGAAATATTGTTAATGGGCTTAATGAATGGATAGATAAAAACAATAAATTAAATGGTGTAAATGTAGATAATTTAAAAAATAATTACGCGGATATAGTGAAAGAACAATCAGCTTTAATATCATCTAAAGAAGCTGAAATAAACTTAGGTAAAATATTAG
>NZ_SJDU01000304.1 GCF_005518285.1 Brachyspira catarrhinii
AAACACATTTTAAGTCCTTTTTTTAGTATTTTTAATTAAATAATTATAGGGAAATATTACATTAAATAATAAAAAATGTCAATAGCTTAATAAAGAAAATTTTTTAAAAACTTGTTGCCATAGCAACTGACAAATATTTTAAAAAAATTAAAATATATTTATTAATTAAATAATTAAAATACAAAACAAAAGGAGAAAAATTTTTATGAAACGAAGAATAATAAAAATTGACGAAGACAAATGCAACGGCTGTGGATTATGCATCCCCGATTGTCCAGAAGGAGCATTGCAAATAATAGACGGAAAGGCAAGGTTAATAAGCGATTTATTTTGCGATGGACTCGGAGCCTGCATAAAAGCCTGTCCCGTAGACGCCATGACTATCGAAGAGAGAGAAGCCGAAGAATATAACGAAGCTAAAGTTATGGTTAATATAGTCAAAGCGGGAGAGAATACTATAAAAGCTCATTTGAAACATTTGAAAGAACATGGAGAGACAAAATTATTAGAGGAGGCAATAAATTATATGAAAGAAAATAATATTGAAATTCCCGCTATTGACGATTTGCCATGCGGTTGTCCTGGAAGTATGCAAAGAGATTTGAGAAAAAATAATAACCGAAACGAGAATAATCAAATTAATATGTCGGTTAATATGCAGTCCGAAATATCGAACTGGCCCATACAATTAAAATTAATGAATCCAAACGCTCCGTATTTGAACGATGCGGATTTGCTAATATCGGCGGATTGCGTTCCTTTTGCGTATCCAAATTTCCATAATAAATTTTTGAAGAATAAAATTCTTATGATGCTATGCCCGAAATTGGATTCCGATATAGATTCTTATATAGAAAAGCTTGCGAATATATTTGAAAATAAAAATATAAAATCGATTTCTATAGTTCATATGGAAGTGCCTTGCTGCGGAGGAGTGGAGATGATAGTCAGAGAGGCAATGGAAAAAGCGAATAAAAATATTATAATAAAAGATTATACAATTTCTATAGACGGAAATCTTGTATAAAACAAGTATAAAATAAAAATAAAAAAATAAAATCATTAAGGAGAATAGAATGAATAAATATATTGATAATTTGGAAACAAAAAAAGTTATATCATTAAAAGATTTGGTTTTGAATAAAGAAAATAGTTTAAATGCTTTTTCGTTAGTCGAAAGAAATAGTTTAATGATAAAAATTCTTTCGCTTGGAAAAAATGCCGAAGTGCCGACTCATAGCGGAACGGGAGATGTATTAGTAAACGCGATAGAAGGCGAAGGCTATATTACTATAGATAACGAAACTTTTGAATTAAAAAGCGGAGAGTCGATTTTGATTCCCGCAAACGCTCCTCATTCTTTGAAAACGAAAGAAAATGAAAATGTTTTTAAGGTTTTGGTTATTCAAGTAAGAGCCGAATAATTATTTGAAAAACTACAATATCATTAATTTATTGAAAGCTATAGACGAAATATAAAATATATTTTTAGTCTATAGCTTTTTTAACTTTTATGATTTTAAATTTTTAAATATTTTTATCTCTTTTATTATTATATTTATTATTCTTCCAAATTAGAATTTAAAAAATTTAAAAATCATATTGAAAAAAATAATTTTTAATATACCATTTGAAATATAAAGTTATTTTTAGGAGATATTCTTATGAAAAAAATAATAAACGATGTTGATAATATTATTATTGAAGAACTTAAAGGTATGGAAAAAGCATATAATAATATTATTAAAGTATGCTATGAACCTATATTTATAACAAGAAAGGAATTACCGAAAAAAGTCGCAATAGTATCGGGCGGAGGTTCTGGACATGAGCCTTTGCATGGAGGTTTTGTAGGATACGGAATGCTTGACGCCGCTTGTCCGGGTCCCGTATTTACATCTCCTACGCCTGACCAAATGGAAGCGGCTGTTAAATCCGTAAATAAAGATATGGGAGTTCTTCTTCTAATAAAAAACTATACGGGCGATGTTATGAATTTCCAAATGGCAGAAGAAATGTGCAAAGCTGACGGTATAGAGGTAAAATCCGTAATTATAGAAGACGATGTAGCGGTTAAAAACAGTTTATACACTACAGGAAGAAGAGGAGTCGGAGCTACGGTATTTTTTGAGAAAATTTGCGGGGCTTCAGCGGAAAAAGGAGACAATTTAGACAAAGTTATAGAGTATGCAAATTATTGTAAGGAAAATGCAAGGTCTATGGGTATGGCATTAACTTCTTGCACAGTCCCAGCTGCAGGAAAACCCACATTTGATATAGCGGATAATGAAATTGAAATGGGAATAGGTATTCATGGAGAACCAGGTATAGAGAGGGTTAAAATAAAGACGGCGAATGAAATAGCCGAGATAATGATGGAAAAAATATGCAACGATATACCATACAAAAATGGCGATGAAGTAATATGTATGGTAAACGGAATGGGCGGAACTCCTTTAATGGAGCTTTATATATTGTATAATTCGGTAGAAGAAATTGCTAAAAAGAGAGGTATAAAAATTGTTAGAAATCTTGTAGGAAATTATGTAACATCTATAGATATGGCTGGAGCATCTATAAGTTTAATGAAAGCAAATAACGATATATTGAAATTATGGGATTATCCTGTTAATACGGTAGCTTTAAGATGGGGTATGTAAATGAGTAATATAGATATAATAAAAATTAAAGAATGGTTATCTTCCGTTGCCGATACTTACGAAGAAAATAAAGATTATTTAACTCAATTGGATTCAGATATAGGGGATGCAGACCATGGTATAAATATGAATAGAGGATTCAAATTGGTTAAAGACATGATAAATATCAAATTGGTTAAAGACATGATAAATA
>NZ_SJDU01000305.1 GCF_005518285.1 Brachyspira catarrhinii
GTTTAAAATCTTCTGGGCTTGATAATAAATTTATATCGGAACATACGGGCTTAAGCATAAAAGAAGTGGAAAAACTTTAATTTTATTAACTGATTATGCAATAAAAGTATTGTCATCGCCTCGCCAATCCCAACGGGACGCAGAGCGAGGCGGACTTTAGTCGCGGCGCACAGCGTGTGCGAGTGAGGGCGAAACAATCCAACTCTTTATAATAAAGCGGTTTTATTCATAAGAGCATAGGACACCCACTTATTGTTATGGAGTTTGACGAATATTGTATAATTATCTATACAACTTTAACGGAAAATGCTGCAATTTATTATTTCTAACGTCAAACACATTTCCCGAAGCGTCTATTATTTTAGAACCGAACATAGTCGTAAATCTCTTAAATTTTATATCGCTTGGCAAAACCAAATATTCCAAATTTCCGCTGTCTTCGTCTATTCTAAATAAAACCGTGTTCGATATAATCTCCGAATCGCTGCTCTCTTTTACAAGAGCGGGAGTGTCCAAATATATTTTTCTGTCCAAATAGAATATTCCGCCCTCGTATTCGGAAGTAAACAGTAAAAACAAATCTATTTTCCAATATATTCTTTTATTCGCATATAAATATATAGCCTTATTTCCGTCTATTAAAGCCAAATCTTTTTTATTTATCAAGCATATTTTTGATATTTTTATATTAGAATAATCGACTTTGAATTTAGCATCCGATAAAGTTAAAAGATTAAGCTGGTTAATCGTATTATCTTCATGAGTAGAAGGATAAATAAAATATTTTCTATTTTCATAAAAACAACCGTTATTTATAAAGATATTTTCTTTTAAAATATATACTATCTTTTTATCAATTATATCATAAATAAAAGTATTAATAATATTAAAATCTTTACCTCTACATAATATATACCTTGGATTTCCCGTAAAGTAAGCTTCGTAAATATACATATAATTTAATTCTAAAAATATTTTATTAGTTCCTATTTCCACTATTCGTAACTTATTGTTTAATAATTCGTCCGCATCGTTGGATATTATCATTACTTTTTTACCGTCCAAAGATAAATCCAAAATTGAATATGATTTTGCATTCTTATGAAATATTCTGCATTTTGAAATTTTGAAATCGTAAAAAAAACTATTATTAGTTCCTTTATAATAAGGAGTAAATATTCCCCTGTTCGTATTTTTGTCTATATAAATAAAATAATCTTTTTTATTGACTTTGCTAAACGATACATTGTTTTTAGAAATCATAAATACTCCCAATTTTTCATTTAATTAAATTATTTATTTTTATTTATTCTTACTCTCATCATTAGTTCCATTTCTTTATCGCTTTTGTTCTCCAAAATTGCATAATTCTCGTATAATTCTATAACTTCGGCGGACGCTATAAAATCTTCTTTATTATTATAGAATCTATATCTATAAAGCATTTCGCTCGTATACCAAACATCGCCTTTCTCGTTGCTTCTTATATGTCTATATTCTTCAATAGTATTATTGTTAGTATTAAAATAAGTTTTGGGAATATTGCTTCTATTTATAAAAGTCTGGTTTAAACTATTTGTATGCACATTTGTATTTGTATAAGAATTTGTTCCTGCAATATTTGTATTTATATTATTTGTATACGTATTTCCGTTTGGAAGTTCCAGCACTCTTTCAAGTTTATATATATCGAATTTATCTCCGATTTTTACATTATCTTTTTCTCCCAAATTAATAAATATTTTATTTTCTTCAACTCTCGTTATTATACCCGAAAGCGTTTCTATATTAAAAAATTTTACAATATCGTTTACAATTTTATCGGATGCCAAAATCGAAGCTCTACCCAACGCGCTTTCATAAAATAAAGCGTCTTCAGATTTATAAACGGGACTATTATCAGGCAAAACATAACTCGCGCTATTTGTAAAAGTTTTAAGGAAGGATAAAGTATTTATATCTATAATATTAACTTTGAATTCCACATTCGCCGTATCCTTTCCGCCTCTTCTTAAAGTAAAATTTAAAACCTCTCCGCTTATCAAATAATCCGAATTAAAAGTTTCCTTAATAAATCTTGACGCCATTTGAAAATTTGTTTGCAATGTTTTATACGGAGCTACAATTTCATAAGATGCAAAATAAGAAATAAGCAAATCGTAATCGCTTACTTCAAATAGATGGGTATTTACTAAAGAATATTCTAAAGTTCTTGGAATACCATCGTCAACCATATACTCTTCTATCCATTCTATATTTGCGCTCGTAAAAGGCAAAACCGTTATAGCTATGGAATATAAGTTTGTCCCGCAAAATAATATTATATTAAAAATAAAGAATATAAATTTAATCATAAAATTAATAATCTTTTTCTACCTCTTTTTTCTCTTTAGGTTTGTAATAAGAAGTCATAGCGCTTATAGATATGAAAGCTAAAAGCAATCCTAATAAGAAAACAAATTTTTTTGCCATATTCATTTTAATTAATCCGTAATTTTTATATTAATATATTTTCTAAATAATATTATAAAACAAAGTAAAACAATTTCAATAGCAATATTTAAATAAAATATCAATATTATTTTATTATGATATTTATGATATTAATAAATAAAAAAGAATTTGACAACTTATTTAACATAATATATTATATTTATATGCCGACTAAAAAAAATATAAATAAAAACGATAAATCCGATTACAAAAATTTAAAAGCGATAAGAGACGCTAATAAAAAAGCGTTTGTTTTTGTGATTTCGTTTATAATAGCGGGACTTGGAATTATAATATTTTTATTTTATTATTTTTTATATAGCGATTTGGAGAGAGCGAAAAATAAA
>NZ_SJDU01000306.1 GCF_005518285.1 Brachyspira catarrhinii
CGCGACTTTTCCCAAATAATTAGCGACTTTTGAAGCCGTGTCCGCTCCTCCAACCGAACAACCGTCAAGCGGGGCTTTTTCATCGACTAAAGCTTTTGCAAATTGAGCGCAACCTGGAAATCCGCAACCGCCGCAGTTAGCTCCTGGTAAAATTTCCGTGAGTTCCGTTACTCTTTCGTCAACTTCAACTTTAAACATTTTTGAAGAGAATATTAATATAACGGCGAGTATCAAAGTTATCAAAGCCGCCGATATAGACGCGATAGTTATAGTAGTAATCATAATCAAATATCCTTAATTTAAATTAAACCGTTTTTATTTTATTTATATAAATTATTTTTTTATCAATATTTTACTTAATTATTCCAGAGAATCCGTAAAATATTAAAGCCAAAATTCCCGCCGTAACAAAAGGCATAGAAGGACCTTTAAAAGCTTCGGGAATATCCGCTGTCATGAGTCTCTCTCTTATGCTTGCCATTATAATCAAAGCCAAAGTGAAACCGATTCCCGCTCCAAGCGCGAATATTATATTTTCTATGAAACCGTATTGGTATAAAACTCCAAATACGGCTAAACCCAATACGCAGCAATTAGTCGTTATTAGCGGAAGATAAATTCCCAAAGCCAAATATAAACTTTCGCTCGTTTTTCTAATGACTATTTCAACGAATTGAACCAAAGCCGCTATGACTATAATAAAAAGTATAGTTTGGAGAAATTCGATTTTAAATGGAACTAAAATATAATATTGAATCATCCAACTAACAGCCGCCGTTAGAACCAAAACGAAAGTAACGGCAATTCCCATACTAATTGCAGAGTCGAGTTTATTTGAAACTCCCAAAAACGGGCATATTCCTAAAAATTTAGTCAATACAAAATTATTAACAAGCACCGTAGCGATAAATAAAAGTATTAAATTTGTCATAATAAATTCCTCCGTTTAAGCTTTTTGAGATTTTTTAGAATCTATCGTTCTTTTTATAGCTATCAAAACCGCCAAAGTAAAGAAAGCTCCAGGCGCCATAATCATAACCACCCAAGGAGTCGTTATTTCGTTATAAGCGTTCAAAAAGGAAGGCATAGCGGATTCTACAAAACCTCTAATAGAACCCACAATATCGAAACCGAGCCAAGTTCCGTTTCCGAGTATCTCTCTAATCGAAGCGAGCAACACCAAAGCCATAAAAAATCCGCATCCGTTTCCCAAAGCGTCCGCTATACTTGGAACTATTCCGTTTTTATTCGCAAAAGCTTCCGCTCTTCCCAATATGATGCAGTTTACCGTTATCAAAGGAAGATAAGGACCCAAAGCCAGCGATAAAGTATAGAATTTCGCTTTCATTATAATTTCGGTTAATGTAACGAAAGCTGCTATAACTACAATGTATCCCATTATTCTAACTTCGTTTGCATAGGCTTTTTTCAAAATAGAAACCAAAGCCGAAGAACAAACCAAAACGAATATTGTGGCAACCGACATGCCTATTGCGTTTTCCACGCTGCTTGTTACCGCCAAGCTGGGACACATTCCAAGAATTTGCACGAAAGTAGGATTGTTTTTCCATACTCCGTCTATAAATACTTCAGAATTTTTCATGATATTAAACCTTAAATTAAATATTTATTCTTTAACTATATTAACATAAATTATTCTTTTTTCAAGAGCATATTTTCAATAATTTTCTAATTGCTATTTTATCTATAATATCATATAATACTACATTAATATTTTTACAATTTATAAAATTTAATAAGGCTTGAATAATGGAAAAAAATATAAAAAATATTACGGACGCTATAGTCGGAGAATGCAGAAATTTCAAACATACATTAAAAGAAATTTTATACGCTATAGTCATAGTTTTTCTTATAAATACTTTTTTGATTCAGAATTATCAAATACCTACGGGTTCGATGATTCCGACTATAATGCCAGGAGACAGATTATTTGCAAATAGATTCGTTTACGGAGTCAAATTTCCATTCACGGACGGACTTTTGGGTTATAGGCTTCCAAAAATAAAATCACCTCAAAGGGGAGATTTGGTGGTTTTTAGAGCGCCTCCTTCTTCCACTTTCGGATGCGAATCCGCCATGCCTTATTACGAGCCTTCGCCTTTAGTTCAATTATTAAAATTGCCGATTATGATATTTTCTATTACTCCTTTTACTTGGGACCCGAGATTTTTACTCGCCGATTTTATAGGAGAAAAACTAACGGGCGGACAACATTTAGCTCCAATGCCTTTATTCTTCGGACTTAAAACTGTAGATTTGGACCCGAGAAAAGAATTCGTAAAGAGAGTTATCGCCACCGCTGGAGAAACGGTAGAATTAAGAAACAAAAATATATTTATAGACGGAGAGCAAGTCGAGGATAAATGGGGTTATTTCTTTTACGGAGAGAGAGAATTTTATCCGATTATCGACATATACGGACCGGTTTATGTTCCCAAAAGAGGCGACACGATGATATTTAGAAAACTTGTAGACAGAGCGGATTATTATAACGACACTTCTTCTTTTGAAGTTTATATAAACGATAAAATTGTGAGCGATGATGTCAAACTATGGTTTTGGATGAATATATATGTTCCAAACGCCGTAAATGGAGAAGAAGAATTTATATATACCGTTCCAGAAGATTATTTTTTTGTAATGGGCGACAATAGAGACCAAAGTTGCGACAGCAGAATGTGGGGACTCGTTCCTTACAGACTTATAAAAGGGCAGCCAATGATAGCTTGGATACAATCGAAAAGACCAGCGGATGTCGAACAGGGATTTTTTAAATACTTTATAATTAAATAAAAATAAATTAGAAAAATAATATG
>NZ_SJDU01000307.1 GCF_005518285.1 Brachyspira catarrhinii
TATAATTTATTTAAAAATAAAATCAAATTAGTATGAAGTATTTTAAAGAGCTTATTAAAGGCTATAATAATTTCGATTCAAAAAATATAAGAGCGGAATGTTTAAATACAAAAATTAAAAATATATCTTACAATTCAAAATTAATCAAAAAAGATTATATATTTGTCGCAATCAAAGGAACTAAAGAAGACGGAAATAAATATATTGAAAACGCGATAGAAAATAAAGCTAAAATTATAATATACGACTATCGCTCCAATAAGAAAAAAATAAAAGAATTAAAAAATAAATTTAATAAAACATTTTTTGTAGAGGCTAAAAATCCAAGAGAAATGCTCGCTTATATGTCGGCAAAATTATTTGACGAACCGACAAAAAAAATAAACACAATCGGAATAACGGGAACAAACGGAAAAACCACGACAAGTTATTTATTAAAATCGGTTTTAGAAAGTAATAAAAATAAAACTACTTTAATCGGCACTATAAAAAATATGATAGGAAAAAGCGAAATAAAAACAAATTTAACAACTCCCGAATCTATAGATTTGGAAAATATATTTAATAAAGCGCTCAAAAAAAATGTTTCTCATATAGTCATGGAAACTTCTTCTCAAGCGCTTGCGATGAATAGATGCGATTATTTGCAATTTGACGCCGCAATATTTACCAATATAACAGAAGACCATTTGGATTATCATAAAACAATGAAAAATTATTTGAAAGCGAAATTAAAACTTTTCGACTTATTAAAAGAAAGTTGCAAAAAGAAAAAAATAGCTATAGTAAATATCGATACGGATTATTTTAAAGAAATTTCAAATCGTATAAAAAAATTAAATCTCAAAATTACAACTTACGGATTAAACGAAAAAGCCGATTATTACGGAAAAATTATTTCTTTAAATTCAAAATCTACAGAATACGAATTTTACGCGAAAGGAAAATTCATTTCAAAAGTAAAATTGTCTATGCTCGGAAAATTCAATATATTAAATTCTTTATCCGTTTTGGCTTACGCATGCGAATATAAACTTAATATAAAAAAAGCGATAAAATCAATAAGAAAAGTTCAAGTGGCGGGAAGATTTGAAATAGTGACTGACGAAAAACATCCTTTTATAGTCGCGGTCGATTATTCGCATACGCCCGACAGTTTGGAAAATATTTTAATCGAAGCTAAAAAATTAAATCCAAATAGAGTTATAGTCGTATTCGGTTGCGGCGGAGACAGAGACAGAAAAAAGCGTCCGATAATGGCAAAAATTACGGCAAAATATTCCGATGTTTCAATTTTGACTACAGACAATCAAAGAACGGAAAGCATAGAACAAATAATGTCCGATATAGAAGCTGGTTTTGAAGGATTAAATTTTAAGAATTTTAACTATAAAAAAATAATAGACAGAAGAGAAGCGATAAAAGAAGCGATAAAGGAAGCAAAAGAAAACGATATTGTAATAATCGCTGGCAAAGGACATGAAACTTATCAAATATTTCCCGATAGAACGATAGAATTTGACGATAGAAAAGTCGCAAGAGAATTTTTAAATGAATTATTTAATAATAGAAATTCTTAAAAATTAATTATAAAACCCAATCGAGTTTTTCTTCGCTTCTTGTAACTCCAACGGGCAAATTCGTAAAATTGGATTTTTCAACCAAACTTTCCAATCTCTTTACTCCAATTATATCAATTCGCGAAATTGTGGCGTATCTTATCGCATCGGGACTCGCCATTGCGCTTGTAACCAAAATAGAATTAACAATATTATAACTCACCGCGTAATCGTATAATTGTATCAACTCTTCGTTGAATATCGGACTGTAAGACTTTCTGAAGAATATTACTTTTTTTGTGGAATGCAAACTTTTTCCTTCTTTCGCAAATATAATCAAATATTTTTTATCCGTTGTTTTCAAAGAATAAGGAATTAAATTCATGCAGGCGACTATTTTTAAAGCTCTTTCTGCAAATTCGTCTTTTTCCAATCTGAAGAAATTTTTAATGCCTTCGCTATATCTCGATTCTTTATATTCTATAAGTTTTTTGCTTACATCTTTATAGTTTGAATCTATAATAATAATATTTTCCAAAACTTCTATCGCTTTATTTATATTTTTCATTTTATCGTAGCATTCTACCAAAGTATAAAGAACGGCTAATTTCAATTCTTTATCGGGACTGTTGTATTCTATCGCCAAATCCAAAGCGGTTATTGCCAATTCTATATTTTTTAATTCGATATAACATAAGGCGATTTCATAAAGAGATTTAACGGCGTAGATTTTATCATGAGAAGAGACTTTATAATATTTAATAGCGCTTTTATAATTTCCCCTACCCTTATAAGCGCGTCCCAAATTGTAATTTAACAACGTATCGCTTTGATTTTTCTTTATAACCGTTTCCATTATAGATATTGATTCGACATAATTTTCCATATTTACGAAACAATAAGCCTTATACTTAAGCGCGTCTTTATTCGTTTTATCGAGTTCCAAAACATTATCGAAATATTTTAAAGCCGTTTCATATTGTCTATTCTCATAATAGATAATTCCTATTTCCATAGAAACTATGCTTTTATAATTATTATCCAATTTTAACAGAGTAAGAAATTGAGATAAAGCCTCTTCGTTTTTTCCGATTTTACTTAAAGATTTTCCAAGCGATAAAACCACTTCGGGAGAATAATAGCCTTCGTCAAGCGCATGCCTATATTCGACAATGGCAAAAGGATATTCTTCAGTTTTAAAATAACAATCGCCAATAAGCGCATGGACTTTCGCTCTTTCGCTTTCGTCCACTTTATTTTTTGA
>NZ_SJDU01000308.1 GCF_005518285.1 Brachyspira catarrhinii
TCGCAGGACTTGCCAAATAAACCTTTGAAGTTTTATCTCCCATTCTTCCCACAAAATTTCTGTTTGTAGTCGTTACGGCAACTTCATCATGAGCGAGTATTCCCATATAACCGCCCAAACAAGGTCCGCATGTCGGAGTAGAAATCGCGCATCCCGAATCTATAAATATATCCATATAACCTCTTTTTATGCATTCTTTATACACTTTTTGAGTCGCGGGAATTATAATGCATCGAACATTTTTTGCGACTTTTTTTCCTTTCAAAATATTAGCCGCAGTTTCCATATCCGAAATTCTTCCGTTGGTGCAAGAACCTATAACCACTTGGTCTATTTTTATATTTTTTAATTCTCTCGCTTCTTTAGTATTTTCGGGCAAATGAGGGCAGGCAACCGTAGGCTCTATAGCAGACAAATCAATATCGATAATTTTATCGTAAATCGCGTTTTCGTCCGCTTTGAATATTTTATAATTTCTATTAACTATATCTTTCAAATAATCTATAGTTTTATCGTCCGTTTCAAATATTCCGTTTTTCGCGCCCGCCTCTACCGCCATATTTGAAATGCATGCTCTGTCGTCCATAGTCAAAGATTTTAAACCTTCTCCCATAAATTCCATCGATTTATATAAAGCGCCGTCTACTCCAATATTTCCGATAATATGAAGAATGACATCTTTACCAGAAACATTATTCTTTAATTTTCCTTTCAAATTGAATTTAATCGCCGAAGGAACTTTAAACCAAACCTCGCCCGTAGCCATAGCCGCCGCCATGTCTGTGCTTCCCACTCCCGTAGAAAAAGCCCCAAAAGCTCCGTAAGTGCAAGTATGGGAATCCGCTCCAATTATTAACTCTCCAGGCGCAATCAAACCTTTCTCTGGAAGTAAAGCATGTTCCACTCCCATATCGCCGACATCATAATAATGTTTTATATTATATTTATTTGCAAAATCTCTACATTGTTTACATTGTTCCGCGGCTTTTATATCTTTATTTGGGGCGAAATGGTCCATAACCAAAGCGATTCTTTCGTTATCAAAAACTTTATCGAATCCGTATTTTTCAAATTCGTTAATTGCAACGGGACTCGTTATATCGTTTCCCAATACCAAATCGGTTTTTACTTTAATAAGCTCTCCCGCTTCGACTTTCTCGGCTTCACAGTGCGCCGCTAAAATTTTTTGAGTAATAGTCATATTATATCCTTTTATTACAATTTTATTTATTATTATAATTTATTTAAAGCGTTAATATAAGCCTTCAAACTTGCCTCGATAACATTCGTGCTAACCGCTCTTCCTATAACCATTTTATCTTTATCCGCCGAAAGTTTTACTATAACCTCTCCCAAAGCGTCCTCGCCTTCCGTAATGGCGTTTATGCTGTAAGTAGACAATTTTGCCTTATTTGAAGTTATAGAATCTATTGCGCAAAATGCGGCGTCAATCGGACCGTTTCCTTTCGCTATTCCTTCGACAATATTATTATCGTTGTAAAGAATAGAAACCGCGGCTAAAGAAGAAATATCGCTTCCAGAATTAACCACAAAACTTTTTAAAGAATAAGCGGGATTTTCAATAGCCGTGTTACTTCCTATTATCAAAGCCTCTATATCCGAGTCGGTGACGATTTTTTTCTTATCCGCTAAATTTTTAAAGTTTATAAAAGCCTCTTCCAAAGTTTTATCGTCAATATCGAATCCCAAAGATTCCACTCTGTCTTTGAACGCATGCTTTCCAGAATGCTTTCCCAAAACCATTTTATTTTGAGGAATTCCTATATCTTCCACATTCATTATTTCGTAAGTGCTTCTCTCTTTAAGAACTCCATGCTGATGTATTCCCGCCTCATGAGCGAAAGCGTTTGCCCCGACTATAGCTTTGTTTGGAGCGACAACCATACCAGATATTGTCGACAATAATTTTGAGATTTTATATATTCTCTTCGTATTAATATCGGTATAAGCGTCATAGAAATCTTTTCTCGTTTTTATTCCCATAACTATTTCTTCCAAACTTGCGTTGCCAGCGCGCTCGCCAATTCCGTTTATAGTGCATTCCACTTGAGTAGCTCCCGCTAAAATCGCCGCTAAAGAATTTGCCGTTCCCAATCCCAAATCGTCATGGCAATGAACGGATATATCGACTTTATCTATTCCTTTAACATTCTCTTTCAAATATTTAATCAAATCCGCCGTTTCAATCGGAGTGGCGTATCCAACGGTATCGGGAACATTTATCGTGGTGGCTCCGTTTTCTATTGCAACGGAATATGCTTTCGCTAAAAATTCTCTGTCGCTTCGTGACGCGTCTTCGGCAGAAAATTCTATAAACTCGAATTTAGTTTTCGCATAGGAAACCGATTCTCTTATCGCTTCCAATACCTGCTCTCTCGTCATTTCAAGTTTATGTTTCAAATGAATGTCGCTTGTCGCTATAAAAACATGGAGCATCGGATGTTTAGCTTCCGATAACGATTCGTAGGCTCTGTCGATATCTTTTTTTGAGCATCTTGCCAAACTCGCCAATTTCGCGTTTTTGACGACTTTGCTAATTTCTTTTATAGCCTTAAAATCGTCATCCGAGCAAATTGCAAAACCTCCCTCGATTATGTCTACTCCCAATTTATCCAATTCGGTTGCTATTTCCAATTTTTCGCCCAAATTCATTGTGCATCCAGGGGATTGTTCGCCATCTCTTAAAGTAGTGTCAAAAATTTTAATCTTTCTCATTTTTAAACCATATAAACTATATGAATTATTTTTTAATCCAACTCATCATTTTTCTTAATTCGGCTCCGACTTTTTCCAATTTATGC
>NZ_SJDU01000309.1 GCF_005518285.1 Brachyspira catarrhinii
TCTTCGTATATTATTTTTACCAATACATCCTCGTATGTCGGCATAAACTCTGGTCTTTCGGCGTCTTTAAAGAAATTACTTTTTACTTTCAAGCCTTTTTTCTTTGCCGTTTCTTCGGACCATCCCGTTGAAGCCATATTATAACCGAATACGCAAATGGCGTTAGAGCCTTGAGTTCCGCAATATTCGACATGTCTTCCCAAAGCGTTATTTGCGGCTACTATTCCCATTCTCACCGCGTTCGTAGCCAATGCTATATAATCCTGTTTTTCTGACGCTCTCGAATATACGGTAGAGCAGTCTCCAATCGCGTATACATTAGGGTCCCTTGTCGTTTGCATCGTGGTATCGACAACTATTGCGCCATTAGGAAGAGTTTCAAGATAATCTTTATACAATTCGCTATTTGGTCTGAACCCTACCGACATAACCACCATATCGACATCGTAAGTGCCTTTATCGGTTACAACTTTTTGAACTCTAACCGAACCTTCAAATTTTTTAACCGTTTCGCCCAAATGAACTTCTATACCCGCGTCTCTTATTCTCTTTTCCGCTTCGTCCGTAATTTCTTTATCAAAATAATTTGCCATAACTCTCGGCATAGCTTCCATCAATATAACTTCTTTTCCGTGATTTTTGAAAGCTTCTATTAATTCGACTCCGATATAGCCCGCTCCCACAACCATAACTTTTTTAACTTCGGGTCTTTTTATTTCGTCTATTATTTCTTGACCTTGTTGGAAAAGTTTTGAGAAGAAAATTCCCTCTTTCAAACCGTATTTTGTTCCCGCTTGCATCAAACCTTCAATAGGAGGAGTTACGGGCCAAGAACCTGTGGCAAGTATAAGTTTATCGTAATTGTCATCGAACTCTTTGCCCGTAGCCAATTCTTTAACCGTTAGTTTTTTATTAGCCCAATCGACTTTAACCACTTCATGTCCCATATGAACATCTATGCCTTCCGATTTTAAACCTTCGGGACTTGCATAGAATAAACCTTTAGGGTCTTTTACGACTCCGCCTACCCAAAGCGCGATTCCGCATGCCAAAAACGAGATATTGTCGTTTCTGTCATAAGTAACTACGGTCGCGCTTGGGTCTACCGCCCTCAATGTTTTTGCAGCCCATGTTCCAGCATGGTTGCAGCCTATTACTATAACTTTCATAAATTTTAACCTCTTTAATTTTTTGGTATTTTAAATATACATTTATTTGATATTATAGTTCAAAATAAATACTTAGTCAAGCTATATTATATAAAAGCAGTTTAAAAAATTATACTTTTAACCTTATTAACCCTACAACCTTTCCGATTATAGATATTTCTTCGTTTTTAATAGGCGGGTAATTTTTATTTTCTGAAACGAATTTTATATCGTCTTTTTCTTTGAAAAATCTTTTAATTATTATCTCTTCGTTTATATTATTTTGTATTTTAGCTACAACTATATCGCCATTATCTGGTTCAATATTATTAGGATTAACTAAAACCATGTCTCCTTCTTTTATGTGAGCACCTATCATAGAATCGTCTATAACTTTTAAAAGAAAATTTCTTTCGTCTTGCGCTATTGATTTAGGCAATGCAAAAGTTTCATTTGTAATATCCATTAATAGACCCGATTTTACTTCATTAGTCAATAATGGAATATATACTATATCGTAATTTTTATTTCCATTTATAGGAACGCTCCCTCTGGCTCTATTTCCATTTTTCTTTACAAACCCCTTTTTTTCTAACGCTGTTAAATGAGTGGTTACAGCAGTTGGGGATGCAAAATTAAATTTTGCCATAATCTCTTTTACGGTTGGAGGATATCCGTTCTCATTCATAAATTCCCTTAAAAATTTTAGTATATCTTTTTGTTTATCTGTTAATTCTGTCATAAATCTTTCTCCTTAAAAATATAATATAAGTATGAATTATTATACTATAAAAAAATATTATGTCAATATTAAAAATATAAAATGTTATTGATTTTTTTATTCATATAATATATATTTCAATTAATTTTTAACGGACATGGATTATGATACCTAAATTACATTTAAAAATCGTAGAAAGATTTAGAGAAATTTTCGGACAGAAAGGCGAAGTTAAATTATATTTTGCCCCGGGAAAAGTTAATATAATAGGCGAGCTTATAGATTATTCGGGAGGAAATACGATAACGGCGGCTATAGACAGAGGAACTTATATGGTTGCAAGAAAGCGTCCCGATTCTAAAGTCAATGTTTACGCTCATTCGTTTAAGGCGAGAAAATCTTTCTCTTTGGACGACTTGGAAAAAACTAAAGAAGACGAATGGCTTATATATTTTAAGGGCGTATATTCCAACTTAATCGAAAGAGATTATAAAATCACGGGAATCGATATTTATGTTTATACCGATTTGCCTTTCAATACTTCTTTGGCTTCTTCGAGTTCTTTATGCGCGTGTTTGACTTACGCTATTTTGGATTTAAACGGAATATCCGATATAGAGCCTTTGGAAATGGCTAAATTATCTTATGAAGGAGAAAAAAAGTTCGCTTCCCAAAAAATATCTTTAACCGACCATGCCACGATATTTATGGGACATGAGAATCAATTATTTTTCTTTAATATGAATTCTTTGCAATACGAATATTTGGATTTTAATTTTGGCGAATATTGTATGGCGGTTATAAACAGCAATAAAAAGCGAGCTTCGAGCGACAGCGAATATAACGCGAGAAAAAGAGAATGCGAAAACGCTTATAAAAAACTTAAAGAGAAAAAACCTAATTTAAAATCTTTATGCGATTTGAAACCTAAAGACGCCGAATTTATAAAA
>NZ_SJDU01000031.1 GCF_005518285.1 Brachyspira catarrhinii
ACATTCTTTCATATAATATAATTTTTACGAACCTCATGCGGATATGCATGGGGTTGTTTTTTTGTTTCGGAGTGTCCAAGTTTTAATACTTGACAAAAAATAAAATCTCTTTTAATTTTAATACATTAATTATGACAATGAAATAAATTAAAAAATGAAAATATTGGCAATAGACACTTCATGCGACGACACTTCGGTTGCGATAGTCGAAAATGGAAATAAAGTTTTGTCTTCGGTTTTAAGTTCTTCTATAGACGCTTATAAAGAATTTCAAGGAGTTGTCCCCGAGATAGCGGCAAGAAAACATATAGAAGCGATAATTTATGTAATGGACAAGGCATTAAAAGACGCAAACCTAAAATTAGAAGATATAGATTTATTTGCCGTTACAAATAGACCGGGACTTTTGGGTTCGCTTTTGGTTGGAGTGGGAACGGCTAAAGGACTATCTTTTGCAATGCGAAAACCTTTAATAGCCTTGGACCACATAGCCTCTCATATTTATTCGCCTCACCTTACCAACAAAATAGAATTCCCTTATATAGCTTTAGTCGTATCGGGCGGGCATACGATAATAACGGAAGTCCATTCGCATGGAGAGTATAAAGTTGTCGGAACGACTTTGGACGATGCGGTTGGCGAAGCTTACGATAAAGTTTCAAAATTTTTAAATTTAGGTTATCCTGGCGGACCGATAATAGACAAACTTGCTCAAAAAGGAGATAAAAACGCGATTAAATATCCTTTGATACTTTTAAGCGGAGCGGATAAATTCAATTTTTCTTACAGCGGACTTAAAACCGCATGCGTCTATTCTACAAAAAAATATTTGAAAGAAAATTATGAAGCGACAAACGAAAATATAGCGGCGGCTTTTCAAGTAAGCGCAATAGAACCTTTATATATAAAAACTTTAAAATATTCCGAAAGAAGCGGTATAAAAAGAGTGACGATTTCTGGCGGAGTGGCATGCAATAGTTATTTGAGAGAGCGATTTTCAAACTCGAAAGATTTTGAATGTTATTTGCCCGAATTAAAATACACAACCGATAATGCCGCAATGGTTGGAGGACTCGCATATTATATGAAAGATAAAATTGAATATGCGGATTATAATTTGGATTGTTTTTCGAGAGTTTTAAATAAAAAATATAATAGCAAAAAGAAAAATACAATGTAATATTATAAGATTATTTTCCGATTTATAATTGACATAAAAAAAACATTATATATAATTAAATAAAATTTAAATTAAAATTTTCTGACAGAGGACGAAAAATGAAATTAAAACATAATGTAGATTTTATAAAAAAGGATACGGTTGCAATTTTTGTAAAAGTTGAAAAAGAACAGCCTAAAGTTTGCACTTTCGATAAGGAATATATAGATTTGTTTAATAGCATGGTTAAAGACAAATATTACACAATCTCCACTCCTTTCGCTTTCGCTTTTTCAAAAAATACGAGAGTAATTTATATAACTTATAAAGAAGTAAAAAATTATATGTATGAAACTTGGAAATGCGCGGGAGCTTCTTTAATAAAAATAATGAAAGATTTGCATATAAGCGACATCGAAGTCGATATGGCAGAATTATTTGCCGAAATAGGTTCGATGGAATCATACGAGCAGTTTTGTTTGGGAATGCTTTTGGCTTCTTATAGTTTCAATAATTATTTGGGAGAAAAAAGATTAAAAGATAAAACGGAAATTAAAAATATACTTTTGGTTTCGGAACATAAAAAAGACACCGAAAACGCGATAGTGAGAGCGTCTCAAATAGCGAAAAATATTTTTTGGACAAGAGATATGGTTAATGAGCCGAGCAATGTAATCAATTCTTTAACTTTTATCGAAAGAGCGAAAAAAGTAGCAGAGAAGAAAAAAATCACCGTTTTCATTTTGGACGAAAAACAATTAAAAACTCAAAACATGAACGGAATTTTGGGAGTAAACGCTGGAAGTAAAAATCCTCCAAGATTATTTGTCGCTCAATATAAAAATCCAAAAGCTAAAAAGCATGTAGTTTTGGTTGGAAAAGGAATAACTTTCGATACGGGCGGAATGTCGTTAAAACCTTCGGACGCTATGCTTGGAATGAAAGACGATATGGCGGGAGCGGCTGCAGTTTGTGGAGCTTTATTTTTAATAGCCGATAGAAATTTGAAAGCAAATGTTACCGTAATATGTCCTCTAACCGACAATAAAACGGGAAGCGGAGCTATTAATCCAGGAGATATATTGAAAATGCATAACGGAGTGACTGTAGAAGTTGTAAATACGGACGCCGAAGGAAGACTCATACTTGCGGACGCTTTATCTTACGGAATAAAAAAATATAAACCCGATTATATTATCGACATAGCGACTTTGACGGGCGCTTGTTCTATCGCTTTGGGAAAATATGCGACAGGATTATTATCAACCGATGAAAAATTGGCGAATATTATTAAAGACGCTGGAAACGACACTTACGAAAGAGTTTGGGAACTTCCTTTATTTGAAGAATATAAAGAATCTATAAAATCGGATATTGCAGATATAAAAAATACGGGCGGAAGAGAAGCGGGAACTATTACCGCTGGACAGTTTTTATCGTATTT
The DNA here is from genome assembly GCF_005518285.1 of Brachyspira catarrhinii. Classification (GTDB taxonomy): domain Bacteria; phylum Spirochaetota; class Brachyspiria; order Brachyspirales; family Brachyspiraceae; genus Brachyspira; species Brachyspira catarrhinii. The sequence continues at coordinate 2,604 of NZ_SJDU01000031.1, forward strand.
TACAGAAGGAAGCAAATGGGCGCATTTGGATATAGCCTGCACTTCTTATTCTAATGTAACCGAAAAATATACTTCAAAAGGCGCTACTGGTGTAGGAGTTTATCTTCTTGCAAAAACTGTGGAAAAGATAGCGGAAAATGGATAAAAATTATTATTTAAAATATTATAAATAAAATATAATAAATAAAGAGGGATTTATTTTTATAAGTTCCTCTTCAATTTTTTAAATATATCACAGTAAATACAAGACTTTAAAATCAATATAAAGCAACTCTCGCTCGCTTTATTTCCGCTCTGTATCTTTTAATTTCCCATTCTATTTGTTTCTGATTCCAGCCCAAAGTTTTCGCCATTTCTTCGGCTACAAGTTCGGCTAATAAAGTTCCGCAGTCGTTTTCGGTTAGAATAAATCTTAACCTTCTAATCATAATATCGTCCAAATGCAAGGCATGTTCCACTTCGATAAAATATTTAATCAATCCTCTCGGGATTCTTTCGTCAAGCCCAACGCTCACAAGTAAAGAAGAATCGTTTTTGCAGAATTCGTTTAATCGAATCGCCAAATCTACCGAATAAAAATAATTTATGAGAAAATCGACCGTTTCTTTTTTCAAAACCCATTCAATTTTTTTATCGATTTTATTATTCATAAATTTTTTAACGCTAAACCATTTATAAGGCTTTCCGTATATTTTGAGTAATGTTTTTACGGCAACAAAAGAAGATAAAGTAAAGCTTCCGCCTTCCACAACGAATAATTTATAATTTGGATGAGAGTGAATTTTTATATCCATCGGATTAACGGGCATCATACCCGATTGAGTCGTTATTATATGATTCTTATTTACAATCGAACTGAAATAAGTATTGTATATGTCGAGCAAATATTCAATCTCATCGCTTGTCGCGTATATGCAATCCAAATTCCCGTTATATTTTTTTATCGTAGGTCCGATAATCATCGAGTCTTTCCATTTAGTCAAAAACACATTCGGTCTGTCTTTTATTTTTGGCAAAACTACCGATTTATTTACATGAATAATATCTCCGTTTACTATCAAGTGCGTTCCTTTCACATATTGAACTTTATTGTCAAAACTGCCGTTTGGAAGAATAGAGCTTAATTGATGTCCCCAAGCTCCAGCCGAGATTACTATATTTTTTGCGCTCGCTTCGTAAATTTTTCCCGTTATTCTATCCGATAAAATAATTTTTTGTATTTCTTTCTTCGTATATTCAAAAGCTTTCGCTTCGGCATAATTCAAAATATCCGCTCCGTTTTCTTCGGCTTTTATAAGAAGCTCCATAACATATCTTGAATCGTCCAATATTCCCTCGTAATATTCTATTCCCGCTATCACATCGTTACTTATTAAATCGGGCAAACATTCCAAAGCGGAATTCCTGCTATGAGAAACATGTCTTTTAACGGGAGAAAATAGAGAGAGCAAATCGTAAAAACCGCTTTTTAATTCCTGTCCAAATATTCCAGATTTTCCGTATTCGTATAGAGGATACAATATTCCAATTTGTCTTGCCGAACTTTTATATATTAAATTATTTCTTTCTCTAATTTTATAAATAGTTGGGATTATATTTTTAGCCGTCATATCGTTAAAACCGCCGTTTAACATTTTAGCCGTGCGGGAAGAAGCGCCGTAAGAAAAATCATGTTTTTCTAGTAATAGAGTGGAAAGTCCGACTCTCGAAGTTTTAAAAGCTATCGTTGCCCCGATTACGCCTCCGCCTATAACGATTATATCATAACGATTGTCGCCTATATTTGAGAATATTTCGGCTCTTGATTTTCGCATAAAGGACTCCTTTATAAATATAATCTCTATTTATATTATATACGAAAATTATTATAAATACAAATACTTTATTAAATCTCTTAAATTGAGTCTATTCTTATCCTTATTCAAAAAAGAAACAATCTCTTTTTGTTTTCCATAATTATCGATATAAGAACCGTTAAATTCTCCAAGTCTCGCTATCGGAAAAGCGACAAAAGAATTATAAGCCAAAAGAGATAATGTCGGAGTAAAAACTATATAATTTCTTTTATTTTTTTGAGCGAAAGAAATCGTCTCTTCATCGTTGTCGAATAAAGAATCTCCCAAAATAATAAATTTTTTATAAGAATCGAAATCTATATTTTCTCCGTTAATATATTTAAGTTCTCTTTTTAATTCTTCAATCGAATATTTATTTATATTCGTAAGATTTTCTCTTATAACATTCGAGTCTGTAGCCATATAATTTTTTTTATAATATAGTTTCGTTATTCCCAAAGAACTTGCAAGAGAGTTAAAAGCCTTTATATCTTCAATAGGATACGAAGCGGACGCAATCGCCAAATAAGAATTGTCGTTAATATCGTTTGTGAATTCTTGATATAATTCTTTGGCTTTTTCAAAATCGTTTTCGACTCCGTTTATTAAAGGATATTTAAGCGAATCGTTGGAATAACAATCCATCTTTCTTCCGTAATCGCATAAACCGTATTTTTTATTTTCGATAGATTTTATATCGATTATCGTTTCTTTATTATGCAAATATTTTATGTCGCATAATTTATTGCATCCTATACAAAAACTTTTGACGCTTTCGATAGAATTATTAGAATTATTTTTTATTTCAAATTTTCTTTCCGCGTAAAATACATTTGTCGGGCATAAATCTACTATCATAGAATTATAGCCGTTTATCGTTTTGTAATTATCGCAAAGTCCGCAATTTATGCATCTATCAAAATCGGCTTTTATATAATCGGGCAAATTAAAAGTTTTTACAATATTTTTTATTTCGTTAATAAATTTATCGTTATTAACTCTCTCGTTATTTTTTTTAGTTATATTATACAAATCAAAATATTTTTTCAATTTGCAATTATAATTTACTTCGCAATTTGAACATATCGCGTTATGGCTAAAATATATTGAGTTTAATAATGATTTTCTATAAGAAGCGATTTCTTCGTCTTCGCTTATAATTTTCATTCCGTTTTCCACTATTTCATTGCATGCATATTTGAAATTGTAGAATTCCTCATTTTTTCTTTTTACTTTTATAAGACATAATTTGCAATTTAATTCTTTTTCGTCTCTGACAAAAGAAAAATTATTATTTGTATTGTCGTTATAATAATCGCATAAATTTGGAATATCTATTTTGAAATAAGACAACGCTTTTAATATCGTCCAGCCTTTTTGAGAATATATATCTTTTCCGTCCACAGTGATTTTTATAATCATAAAATATCCGTTTATTTTATAAAGCTGTATAAAGTAATTTTCTTTTCTACGGCGTATATAAATTCGTAATTAAATTTTTCAATAGTTTGCAATATGCAGTTTACGAGCGCCCTTATATAAAAACAGGAAGCGCATTTTATTATCATATTTAAAATATTTTTTAAATCGTTAAAATCGGAATAATCTGATTTGCCTAATATTATTTTATTTAAATAATACTCGCATAAATTAAAACCGAATCCGCAAGGCATACATTTTCCGCAAGCTATACTTTTGGCAAATAAAACTATTTTTAAAACGACTCTTATAACGCATCTATTTTCTCTTATAAAACATATTCCGCCGTTTCCGAGTTTCAAATTTAAATTTTCAAAATCGTTATAATCCAAAGAAATATTTGATAAACTTTCCATATCTATCGGAGGATTCAAAAATCCGTTTGTAAATACGCATTTTATATCGCAATCTTTTGGAATGTTTCCCGCAATTCTTATAATATCGCTAAAAGAAGTCGAAAGTTCAAATTCGTATAAATTTGGGATATTGATGTCGCCCGAAATCGAAAGCAAAACCGAGCCTTTAAATTCTCCTTTTCCATATTTTTCAAAATTATTTTTTCCTATATGAGCGAAATATCCAAATTGAGTTATCGTTTCCAAATCGAATATATATTTTTTATTTTCTAAATATGGAATAATTATTTTTTCTTTATAATTATCATAATAAGAATTTTCATCGTAAACATTTATAGAAATTTCTCTGTCAATATAATAAATATCTTCAGTTTCTACCAAAGCTTTTATTAAAATATTTTTTTCTTCTAAATAATAGCTTCTTAATATTATATCTATATTTTTTATATTAAGAATTTTCGATAAAAATATCGCCGAATCTAAAATAAGATAAGGATTATTTTTTAAAAGAAATTTATCTTTGAAAATAAGATAATCTATAGAATAACCGTTTATTATCAAAGTATCTTCGTCATTTTTTTCGGATACGATAATATCGTAGATGGGCTTTTGATAAATATCTCTTGTAAAAATCGGGCATTCTTTTAATTCGTTTATTATGTTATCGTAATTTGAAATTTTGGCATGAAGATAATCGCCGAAATAATCTCTATAAGTTTGAATATTATTTATAACGCTTTCGCTATGAAGAACATATTTTTTCATCTTTCATGTATAGCCTCTATATATTTAACGATATTATTAAAAGAACAATTAGAAATTTCCATTCCGTTAATCAGAATTGAAACGGCATTACTGCAATTATGCAAACATTCCGCTTCTTTTAAGAGCATACCGTCAAAAGAAGGAATGCCAATTTCCAAATCGTAATGTTTTCTTATGGATTCCAAAAGAACATAAGCGCCTTTCATAGAACAATGAAGTCCAACGCATACTTCTATGACGGTTTTTATTTCGGATGCCATATTGTTTGTTTCCATAAAAACTTTTAAACTCTAATAACTCTAAATAAGAAACGAAATTATAAAATATTATTTCTTTTTATGCCTATTTTTGCGTAAACGTTTTTTTCGTTTATGCGTAGCCATTTTTTGACGAAGTCTTTTTCTTCCTGAAGGCATACATTCTCCTAATTTTTCTAATTTAATTTGAAGTTTGATTATATCATTTTAACGAATTTATTTCAAGTTCAGCTATAAATATAATGGAAAGGCAAGGAAATTTAAAAAATCAACTTGCCTTTGTCCTATTAATCTAATTAATCATTTTTTGTATTAAAGGCATAAGTATCTTTAATAATAAGAACGCCGACAATATCCAAGTGAAAACCGAAATCTCTTTAACTTTTCCCGAGATTAATTTTAAGAGAGTAAAAGATAAAACTCCAAAAGTTATACCTTCGGCTATACTGTAAGCGAAAGGCATGAATATTATGCATATAAAAGCTGGAATCGATTCCGTATAATCTTCAAAATTAATTTCAAGAATCGGAGTCATCATAAATAATCCTACTATTATTAAAGCTGGCGCTGTCGCCGCAGACGGAATAGACAAAAATATATGAGATAAAAATAACGAGATAAAAAGAAGTATCGAAACCACTAAAGAAGTTAATCCCGTTTTTCCGCCTTCCGCGACTCCAGAAGCGCTTTCCACAAAAGTCGTCACAGTCGAAGTTCCCAAACATGCTCCCACAACCGTTCCAATGGAATCGGCAAATAAAGCCTGCTTGCATCTTGGAACTTCTCCGTCTTTAGTAAGCATATTCGCTTTGGTGCATACTCCGACTAAAGTTCCAACGGTATCGAATAAGTCGACAAATAAAAATGTAAATATTACTATAATCATATTTGGACTAAATATATTAGTAAAATCGAACTTGAACGCTATCGGTTCTATCGAAGGAGGAATAAAACTTCCATGAGCGGACAATTTTGTTATTCCCATCGGAATTCCTATTGCCGAAGTTATTAGTATTCCAATCAAAATGGCTCCTTTAACATTATAGCTTAATAAAACGGATATAATTACGATTCCTATAATCGCAAGAAGTCCGCTTCCAGAAGTTATATTTCCAAGACTTATTAAAGTTGCATCGTTATTCACTATTATTTGAGCGTTTTGAAGTCCAATGAAAGCGATAAAAAGCCCGATTCCAACCGATATTGCTCTTTTCATATTAAGCGGAATACTATTGACTATAGCCTCTCTAACATTAAATGCGGTAAGGGCTATAAATATGATTCCTTCTATAAAAACCGCCGTTAAAGCAGTCTGCCAGCTATGTCCCATCCCGATAACGACAGTGTAGGCAAAGAAAGCGTTTAATCCCATTCCCGGAGCCAACGCGAAAGGAAGATTCGCAAGCAAAGCCATTATTAAAGTTGCAATCAAAGACGATATAACGGTAGCGGTAAATAAAGCGCCTTTATCCATACCAGTCGCTCCAAGTATGCTCGGATTTACGGCTAATATATAAGCTATAGTCATAAAAGTAGTAAAACCCGCTATAATCTCCGTTTTTATGTTCGTTCCGTTTTCTTTTAATTTGAAAAACTTTTCCATAATAAAAACTCCTTAAATAATTTTTTTAATTTTTTAATCAAGATTTTCAATATTTTTTTATTTCTAATGAAGGTAATATTATATATTATATTAATATTTTTTTCAAACAAAAATTTATTAAAATAATTTGCAAAAATAAATTTGATAAAACGAAAAAAATAATTTATACTAATCGAAATCAATAAATTTTTATATTTAATTTATATTTTTTAATTTGTTTTTGGATTAATCAATTATGGAAGACACTTTTTTTAAGCCTGAAAAAGAAGAAAACGAAAAATTAACTCCTATGATGAGGCAGTATAAAGAAATAAAAGACAAATATTTAGACAGCATTTTGCTTTTTCGCATGGGAGATTTTTATGAGGCTTTTTTTGATGACGCTAAAAGATTATCTCAAATACTAAACATTATATTAACGAAAAGAGCTAATATTCCAATGGCTGGAGTTCCTCATCATGCGATTCATGGCTATCTTTCAAGGCTCGTAAAATCTGGAGTAAAGATAGCTATTTGCGAACAGATGGAAGACCCGAAAACCGCTAAAGGAATAGTAAAACGAGATGTGACTCAAGTGATAACTCCCGGGACAATTTCGGAAAATAGATATTTGGAATCGAAAAGCAATAATTATTTGGCTTCGATTATAGTTTCAAAGAGCGAGAGAAAAGCCGCTATATCTTTATGCGATGTTTCTACGGGAGAGCTTTATATTACAGAAATTGAAAACGAAAATTTAAAAGAGCTTATAGACGAGATAGCCGAAGATATTATTAGATTTTCGCCGAAAGAAATAATGACAATAGACTCGGTAAAAGAAAGCGAGATAATAAAAGAAATTCAAAAAAGATTTTCAAAAATATTTTATAGCCATACTCCAGATTATACCGCGGAATATTCCTACGCTTATAAAACTCTTACAAATCATTTTAAAACTTTATCTTTAAAAAGTTTCGGAATAGAAGACAAACCTTTATTAATATCTTTAGTCGGTTCGACAATTCATTATATAAGCGAACTTCAAAAAAATTCTTTAGAACATATAACGGAAATTAAAATTTACGATAAAAAGAATTCCATGACTTTAGATTACGCGACAATATCGAGTTTGGAAATCCTTGAAACCATAAGAAACGACAATAAAAAAATGACTCTCTTTGACACGATAGACAGAACGAAAACCTCTATGGGGGCGAGATACTTAAAAAGAATTATCGTTGAGCCTTTGATTAATATTGAAGAAATAAATAAACGACTTAACAATGTGGAATTTTTTTATAAAGATACAAAATTAATGTATAAAATCGCCGATTTGCTTGCCGATATAGGAGACATAGAAAGGCTTTCTTCAAAATTGGCTTTGGGAAGAATAAATCCTAAAGAATTAGTAGCGTTAAAAAGATTTTTGATTTTATCTTTGGAAATAATTACCGAACTTGCGCTAAACGGTTTTGAAGAGGCAAATTTTGAAGAAGCGACAGATATAAAATTGATAACCGATTTGATAGAGCGAGCGATATTGGAAGAGCCAAAAATCGTAACAAACGAAGGCGACATAATAAAAGACGATTATAACGAGCAACTTAAAAAATATAACGAAGCTAAAAGAGAGGGCAGAAATTGGATAAGCGAGTTGGAAGGAAATTATAGACTCGATACGGGAATAAACAGCTTAAAAATAAGATATAATAATGTCATAGGATATTATATTGAAGTTACAAAACCGAATGTATCCGCTGTCCCAAAAGATTTTATTAAAAGACAAACTTTAGTTAGCGCCGAAAGATTTACGACTGAAAAATTAATCGAATACGAAAAAATAATTAACGAAGCGAACGAAAAAAGTTGCGCTTTGGAATTTGAAATATTTACCAAAATAAAAAACAAAGTCAATTTTTATATTAATTCGATTTTAAAAACGGCAAAAATAATTTCAATAATCGATGTTTATGTTTCGCTTGCGTCTTTGGCGAAAGAAGATAATTATACTAAACCGATTATGACGGAAGACGGAATAATAGATATAAAAGACGGACGGCATCCCGTAGTGGAAGCGAATTTGATTAACGAAAGTTTTATTCCAAACGACACTTATTTGGATAACGATAAAGAACATTTGCTTATAATAACGGGACCGAATATGAGCGGAAAATCCACTTATTTAAGACAAACCGCTTTAATAGTTTTGCTTGCTCAAATTGGCTCTTTTGTTCCAGCGGCAAGCGCGAGAATATCCATAGTCGACAGAATATTTACGAGAGTCGGAGCGAGCGACAATATTGCGAGAGGAGAAAGCACATTTTTAGTGGAGATGAACGAAACGGCTTATATTTTGAATCGTTGCACAAATAAAAGTTTAATAATTATGGACGAAATCGGACGAGGAACTTCCACTTATGACGGGCTTTCAATAGCTTGGGCAATAGTAGAATATTTGGTTGGCGAAGAAAATAAAAAAGCTAAAACTTTATTTGCCACTCATTATCATGAACTTACAATGCTCGAAGAATTGGACGGAGTAAAAAATTATAAAGTGTCGGTTGAAGAATATAAAGACGAAATTATCTTTATGAAGAAAGTAATAGAAGGTTCGGCGGAATCGAGTTATGGAATTTACGCCGCAAAAATAGCGGGCGCGCCGAATAAAGTTATAAAAAGAGCTTCGGAAATTTTGAAAAGGCTCGAAAACGAGGCGAGCGTTCAATTTGACAATATAGAATTAAATAAATCTTCCGAAATATTGCCTTTATATAATAATTCTAACGAAGAAATCATAAAAGAAAGCGAAATTGAAAAAGAAATTAAAGAATTGAATATTAACGAAATTACTCCGATTGACGCTATTAATTTGATAAGCAAGTGGAAAAACTATTTATAAAACTTATATCAATAAAAGAACTGGAACTATTTCAAAAGTCCCCGTTGGAGTAGACCCCGCTTTTAATTTCAATCAAGGTAATTATAGCCGAGATTTAGTAGTGTTTGACGACTTCATGCGAAAAGCAAAAAAGACTTTTCCAGAGCGATTTGAAAATATTGCCGAAACTATTTTACGAAACGAAATAAAAAAAGAACAGTTTGAAAGTTTTATTGAGAAAGCTTTCGAGAATAAAGGGAAAGAAACTAATCCAAGTATAACCGCTATAGGTTTTATAAAATCAATAGCCGTAAATAAACTAAAAAAAATAATCGGTATAGATATTAGCGAAAATATAACTATAGGTTTGGAAAGTTATTTATTAAACGGTTCAAAATCAAATCGGCATGCATTAAGAGGC
>NZ_SJDU01000310.1 GCF_005518285.1 Brachyspira catarrhinii
ACATTCTTTCATATAATATAATTTTTACGAACCTCATGCGGATATGCATGGGGTTCTTTATTAAAAGTATCATTTAGCGAACTGCCTATTTTTTTAATAAATATATTCTATGCAATATCAAAATTAAAATATTATAAATAAACAAAACCGAATAAAACACAGTCATTATGAATATAAATCGCTCGAATGTTCGCTCGCCGTTTCGTAAGCTAAAATAAACATAAGAAAAAATTACCAAATAGCCGTAAAAAGGATAGAATAACTTATATGCAAGTCCGTAATTAAAAGTAAGAACGCAAAAACCTAAAGAAAATCCAAATAACGCCACTTTTGGAATTAACAGAATAATAGCTTGATATCTTTCGGTAAATTGAATGAGTATTATCTGTTTTGCGAAAATTATTAAAAATGCCGACAAAAATAAAGACGCTAAAAAATATAATATAATCGAATAATATAAAACTTTTCTCTCTTTGTCTTTATTTTTATTTTTCATTGAAATTAATATATAAGAAAACATTACGGAGGCTATCGGCGTTCCAATATAGAAAAACATTTTTATTATCAAAGCCATTGTCGAATAATAGCCCGCGCTCGTTTTGTCTAAATATCTGTTTGCCATAAGAACATCGTTTAACGAAATCCAATTAAATATAAAATTAATTATAACTACATTTATTATATAATTTTTAAACTCCGACAAATCTTTAACCGAAAAATATTTTTTGATATTTTTTATTTTCGTATAATACGGAAGATTTTTTTTCTTAAGTTCAAAAACATGAATAATATAATAAATTAGGCAGGATAACAAAACGGATATAATCGCTTTTTCCAAAGTTAGTCCCGTTATTATAAAAATCGCAAGTAAAATTATTTTTGCAATTAGCGCCGCTATAAAACTTGCGCCGTAATCAAGCCCTATATAATTATTAATCTTCAAAATCGACTGCGACACTATCGTAAAAACGCTTATAAATAAAGCTATAGATATTAAAAAAAGAGCCTTATAATTTTTTATATTAAATAAAATATCGATTAAAGGAATTGAAAAAACAAAAACTATAAATATTATAATCGCTATAAAATATCCGTAAGCCCAATATCTTTTGGCGTCTTCTTCGTCATTATAATTATGCATTATATAATAACTGAAACTTGAAACGGTTAAAATTATTATCGAATAGATATTTATTATTCCGTTATAATATGCGAAATCGGAAATTGACAAACTTCTATTTATATAAATCGAAGAAACATAATTTAAAACGCTCGTGCAACCGTTGATTAATACCAAAAGCGCGTAATTTATATAATAATTATAATTTTTATATAATTCTTTTATCTTCTTCTGAAAAACCATATAAGAAGTCCCAATATTCCGAATAAACAAGGAAGTCCAATTTGAGCGACATATCTTATAAAATTAGTTTGAGTTGTCGTTAAAGTCAAATTTCTAACGCTCGCCTCTTTAGGTCTTATCGTTATTTTTTGTCTCGCTTCCAAAAGATAAGCTACGGTATTCATAAACAAATCTTTATTTCCCGCAAAAGCTATATCGACAGACTGCCCCTGCTCTGGATTTATATATGCGTTTAATGCGAAAGTGGAATCTCCAAAAACTACAATTCTCGCGGGATTTTCTCTCCCTTCTATTTCGTAAGTTCCGCTTATTCCCAAAGGCACGGGACCAGCAATATCCGTTTGAGGATTGAATCTCGCTCTCGATAAATCGAAAGTCGCTTCTCTTTTTGCGTATCCTTGAGGAGTCGTAGTTATAATATTTTCAAAGACGCCGTTATATTTATTTTCTCCCGAACGAACGCTTCTTGCGACAACCAAACATGCAAAAACATTTCCTTCTCTTAAAGTTTGAGTTATAGGATGCGCCGTATATTGAGGAATTATATTTACGGGAATAACAACGCTCGAAGACGCGTCTATTATATAATCGTTTCTTGTAAAAAATCCCCATTCCTGCAAAAATAATTCCAAATTGCTATTGAAACCGCTTCTATCCATAAAACTGTCGTATAAAACGAGTAATTTTCCGCCCGTTTTAATATAATTATTTAATTTTTCTATTTCAAAATTGGAAAATTTTTCTATAGGAGACGCGATAATCAAAAGAGACGCGTCAGTCGGAATATTTTCAAGAATCATATTTAATTCTCTAACTCTATAATTTTCATTTTCCAAATAGGTTTTGACGAAAGAAAGCCCCTCGCCTCCCCTATCTTGCAATTGTCTCTCTCCATGTCCGACAGTAAAATATACTACGAAAGATTCCCGTTCCAATAAAGTGTAAACTGCTTGAGTAAATTTTTCTTCGCCTACAAATAAAGGTTCGGATGTGGCTTTTGACTGCGAAGTTAAATCTTTTCGATAAACTCTAACCTGTTTATTTTGTCCGTAAGTAAAAACTATCTCGCCCACTTGAGTCATTTGATATTTGCTTCTTGCCGAAGGTTTTTCGATAGGATTTATATATTCAACATTTATATATCTGCTTATTCTTTTATATTGTTCCAATAATAAATCGGCTCTCCAATCGGAAGAAGTCGGGTCGGAGCTTGGCGAACGCAAAACGACTATAGAAAGCGGACTATCGATTCTCGATAATACATCCATTGTCTGTTGCGAAACTGTGTAAGATTTATTTTGAGTCAAATCTAATCTTAAAGGAAAATTAACGCTTATTATATATAAACCGATTAATATTGCGAGTATTATAATCAAAGACAATATTCCGAAAAAAGCCTTATGAACGAAACGCATTTTAATTAACGAAACTATATTTTTTCTATCGT
>NZ_SJDU01000311.1 GCF_005518285.1 Brachyspira catarrhinii
AGGATATTTTATGAAAGGATATTTTATGATAGAAAATTTAATAAAAAGACTGCCAGAATTAGAACCGATAAAAAAAAATATAGAACTTGCGATTGAAGAAATTATAAAATGCTACGAGCGAGGCGGAAAAGTTTTGACGGCGGGAAACGGCGGAAGCGCATGCGACAGCGAACATATAGCGGGAGAATTGCTAAAAAGTTTTCTTAAAAAAAGACCGATTGACAAAAATATAAGAAAAGAATTATTGAAAATAGAAGACGGAAAATATATCGCCGATAATTTGGAAGCTCCGTTAAAAGCGGTGGCTCTCACTTCGCATTTCGCTCTTTCCACCGCGTATTTGAACGATAGAGAACCTTATTTAATTTTCGCTCAACAATTATTAAGTTTCGGAGATAAAGGAGACATATTCATCGCAATAAGCACTTCTGGAAACGCAAAAAATATTTTATACGCCGCCAAACTTGCAAAAGCTATGGGAATAAAAATTATATCTTTCACAAACGAAAACGGAGGCAAATTGTCGGAAATGGCTGATATTCCAATCAAAGCCCCCGCAAAAGAAACTCATATCGCGCAAGAATATCATGAAGCCATTTATCATGAATTATGCATAAGAGTGGAAGAACATTTTTTTAAAGAAGATAGATAAAATTGTTTAAATAAAATAATCATGAAAATTCTATTAATAAAACAAACTTCGTTGGGCGATGTTCTTCATATGACGCCCGTTATAAGAGCTTTGAAAAAATGGAAACCCGAAGCCTCTATTGATATTGTAACCGATAAAAGAGCTTTGGGAATACTTGAAAATAATCCTTATATAAATAAATTGTATGTCCTCGATATTTATAAATACGAAAAAGAAATTTTTAAATCTCCTTCAAAATTTTTATCAACCGTAAAAGAATTTTTTTCTCATATAAAAGAAGTTAGAAAAGAAAAATACGATATTGCGATAGATTTGCAAGGACTCGAAAGAAGCGTAATTTTTCTTTATTTATGCAAGGCTAAAAAAAAATACACCAAAGGAAAATGGGCGTTTGTCAAAAGCAATTATTATGTCGATATTAACGCTATAGTAGGTTTGATTTCATTTTTAAAATTTTTAGACTGCCCCGATGATGGAACGGATTTGGATTATTTTTTGCCAGAAACTATAGAAGAAGATTTTAAAAATAAAATCAATAAAATAAAAGAGATAAAAAAATTTGAAATAGAAAAAGATTATATAATCGTTTCGCCTTTTTCAAGATGGGAAACTAAAGATTTGTCGATTAATAAAACGAGAGAGATAATAACGGAAATAAAAAAATTAAAAGATATACAAATAATAGTTTCGGCGACAGCGGACTATAATAAAGAATGCGAGGAAATAGTAAAAGGTTTCTATAATGTTTTGGACTCTTCTGGGATTTTTAATTTATCCGAACTTGCATATTTGATAAAAAATTCTGCGGGAATGATAACCGTTGATTCTTTTCCGATGCATACGGGATGCGCGTTCAAAAAACCTCTTATTGCTATTTTCGGACCGACAAGCGAGATTAGAGTGGGACCGATAGCGGAAAATTCGGAAGTTTTCAGAGCGGACAATATAGAATGCGCAAAATGTTATAAAAGAAAAAACTGCCCGAATAGTCATATATGCATTGAAAATATAGATTCAAAATTATTAGCTAAAAGGTTTATAGAGAAAATAGAAAATAATATAAAATGACTAATGAGTATAAAAAAAGACACCGTAGATAAATACGATGCCTTTTTATTTCTTATCAATATTATCATTATAAATTAATCTTTATTGCTGCCAACTTGCTTTGCTATCTAAAGTTAATTTAATTGTTAATCCCGTAGTCGTTAAATGCTCGACCTCTTTTGATAATGCATGACCGCTTTTCAATGTTTTAAATTTCAAAGTGAAAGTGCAATCTTTACCGCTAACTGATGGCGTAGTAGAAGATTCTACTCCAAGAAAATTTGAAAAATATTTTGCAAATTCTGTGTTATCGTTTATAGCCCCTTCTAATGTTTCCGCAGCTTTGCTTGTAGCAATAGTTGCGCTTGAGGAACTTGTTGTAGTCGTTCCAGTTGCAGAAAAATTAGGGCTTGAAGAAGAAAAACTTGCGCTTGCAAAACTAAATTTAACCGTATTATCAGATGATGAAGTATCTGCAATGATTATTTCTCCAGCGTTTGGAGTTCCTGATATTAACCAATCACTTTTTCGTTTTACGGTTTTCATTATAGTTTCTATTTCCGTTTTAGTTATAAGTTTAGCCTTGATTAGATTTACATCAACATAGAAATTTGTTGATTCCGAAGAAGTCGCAATTTTAAATGTTATTCTATACGAGTATTTTTGCGTTTCGGTAAAACTATCTTTTAATTGTTGGAATTTAGTTAAACCCGAACTTGATAATCTCAAATCTTTACTTGATTGATTATAGCTAAAATCGGATGCTCCTAAAGTCAATGAGGTCATATTATATTTGGTTACGCTTTCGATTGAAACGGTATAATCCGTAGCGCCAACAACTTTGAAGCCTATAGTTCCCGCAGAATAAACGCTTGAGGAAGAAGTTTCACTAATAAGCGTTATATCATTATAATAACTGTTGCCCCAATCTTCGCTTACGGTAAAATTATAGTTATCTTCCGTATTGCCGTTATTTCCCGTATCGCCTCCGACTCCAGTTGTGTCTTCATTACTACAGCTAATTGAAAGTAGCAATGTTAATGATAATAATGTGATAAGAAATGTTTTGAATGGATTTTTGGCT
>NZ_SJDU01000312.1 GCF_005518285.1 Brachyspira catarrhinii
TTCTCTTGACACTCCGATATACAAAATTGAAGAGGAACACATCGAAGAAGAATATAAAAGATTCGACTTTGCCATAGAAAAATCTATAAAAGAAATCGAAGATATGCAAAAATACGCCGACAATAATATAAAAAATATTTTGTCTATGCATATTTTGATGCTTAAAGACAAAGTCATTATCGAGCAGGTTAAAAACGAAACTAAAGAAAAATTATTCAATATAGAACATATTTACGATTCTATAATTTCCGAATATTTGGATAAACTCTCTTCGTTAAGCGACAAAACTTTATCGGAAAGAGCGAGCGATATTATCGATATAAAATCGAGAGTGATAAGAAATTTGATTCGCTTCAATTCGGAAGATGCGAATAAAATTCCAAAAGATTGCATAGTGATAGCGAAAACTTTGACTCCGAGCGATGTTTTGAAATTTAACGCTTTGGGAGTTAGCGGTTTTATTGTGGAAAGCGGAGGATTCACTTCGCATGCTTCAATACTTGCAAAATCTTTCGGAATTTCCACAATATTTAATGTCGCCGATATATCGAATAAAATTAAAAACGGCAGAAAAATAATTATCGACTGCAAAAGCAATATAGTCATAATAAATCCGAATAAAAAAGATATAGAAAATTATACGATACTAACGGAAAATATAAAAAAATATAAAGAGCAATCGATAATTGACGCAAGAGAAAAAGCGATAACGAAAGACGGAGTTGAGATAAAAGTAAACGCAAATATCGATATTCCAGAAGAAACTGAAAGCTTACCTAAATACGGAATAGATTCTATAGGCTTATATAGAACGGAATTTTTATATATTTTTTCGGATGTTAATGACGAAGAGAATTCGTTTTTCCCGAGCGAAGAAGTTCAATTTAAAGTTTATAAAGATATAGCTTCAAAAATGAAAGGAAGAGTAATCATAAGAACTTTGGATATTGGCGGAGATAAAATGTCTCCAGCTTTGGGTTTGATGGATTTCAAAAAAGAAGACAATCCTTTTTTGGGATGGCGAGCGATAAGATTCTGTCTTTCAAATAAAAATGTTTTTAAAGAGCAGTTAAAGGCGCTTTTGAGAGCTTCCGCTTTCGGCGATATTGAAATAATGATTCCTATGATAAGCGTTTTGGAAGAGATTACCGAAACGAAAAAATTTATCGAAGAAATAAAATTTGAATTAAAAAAAGAAAATGTGGAATTTAACGAAAATATAAAAGTAGGCACTTTGATAGAAACTCCTTCGGCTGCGGTTATTATAGACTTGATACTTAAAGAGGCAGATTTTATTTCAATCGGCTCAAACGATTTGGTTCAATATATGATGGCTTGCGACAGAACGAACGAAAAATTAAGCGATTTATATAATCCCATAGACATATCGGTTTTGAGAATGCTAAAACATATAATAAATTCCACAAAAAAAGCGAATAAAAGAATAACTTTATGCGGCGAGATGGGAGGAGTCGCTTTATACACTCCCGTTTTGCTCGGACTCGGAATAAGAGAATTGTCGATGTCTATTGATTCTATAGCGAAAGTAAAAAATACGATTAGAGCGGTTTCGATTAAAGAATGCGAGGATTTGGTAAAAGAAATGCTAGATAAAAAAGACAATAGTTTTTCAAAATCCGTTTTAAATAGTTTTAGAAATAAACTAAATATAAAAATTTACGAAGGTATAAATTGATGCTTAAAAATAGAAATTATTTGATTATTTTATCATTTATCATTTTATCATTAACTTCCTGCAAGGTAAAAGATTCTATAGACGAAATGCAAAAATTAAGAAGAATAGAAAAAACGGAAGATTACGGAGCTTTAAGCGATTTTTTGAAGTCTCTTCCGAAAACGCAACAGGAAAACGCGCAAACTCCATATAACGAAATTAACACATTCTTAAAAGGCAGAAACGAAATTCTCTCTTCAAATTATAAAGACGGTTTTGAAACTTTGGCGAGATTTTTATTTACATATCCATCGAGTTATTACGAGAGCGAGGCTTCTTATCTTTTGGGGCAGGCTTTGATTTTTATGATAGAAAATAATCCTTTATATGTGGAAGAATTTTATAAAAAATTAATAACGGAAGGAATAGTAGAAGGCGAAGAAAACAGCGAAGAATCTAACGCCACGAATCAATCGAACGCTTTAAAAAATATTTATAATCAAATGGGAATAATTGAGAGAAACGGCGTCTATTCTTTCAACGGCTATGTTTTCGACAGAATAGTTCAAGATAGCGAAAGCGTATTTCCGTTAAAGGATTTTGCATATTATTTCAGCATCCGACATAGATTTAAAAATATTAACTCTAAAGAAGATAAAGGAAGTTTTATAACGAATGTCAATTATTTAAGAAGATTTTCCGACAGATACAGAACGAGCGTTCTTCAAGAAAGCATTTTAAATAACAAATCTTATTTTCCAGAATCTCTCCCTTTTGAATTAAGCCAAAGAGAAAAAATCGATTATGACAATACGATTAAAACCGTTAGAGAAAGAATTGAAAAAATTAAACCCGCTTTTGAGGAAGATTATTATATAATTGGAAACGGAATAATAATAAGAGACAGAATCCCCGCAATCGAAGGAAGAGAAAACGAATTATTTAAATTATATAATTACGATTTTGTAAAAGTATTAAATAAAACGAATGTCTATAACGCAAGAGACAGAGAAAGAGAAGATTGGGCTTTAGTGAGATACGACACTTATTACGGTCCGATAATCGGATGGAGTTATTTAA
>NZ_SJDU01000313.1 GCF_005518285.1 Brachyspira catarrhinii
TACGATAAACAAATATCGCTTGAAGATAAAAGACGAGAAGGTATAAAAGAAGGAATTAAAAAAGGAAAACTCGAAGGTTTAAAAGAAGGGCAAATTTCAATAGCCAAAACTTTAAAACAAATGAATATGGACGATGCTTCCATAAGTAAAGCTACGGGATTAAGTATCGAAGAAATTGAGAATTTATAAATTTTATATATTTGATAAGTAATCATTTTTTCTATTTTGAAAATATCTCATAATCTCCTTTATTGGATTTTCTAAATATTTGTCTTTTGAATCTTTAAATTTACCGCTAATTAAAAATATAAAATCATGGCAAAGGCTCGTAATTATTCTTTTTGACGTATTCTATCAAGCTTTCTATTCTGTTTACGCATCCGCCGCAACCTGTGGACGCGCCCGTTTTTTTGGCAATGCTTTCGACTGTCGATAATTTATTTTCTATTATTTCTTTATAAATCGTTCTGTAAGACACTTTTTTACAATGGCATAATTCTTTATCGTAATTTAAAGCCGTTTGACATTTCAAATCTTCTATAGTTAAATCCATAATTTTGCACCTCTAACTTATTTATAATTTTAACACTTAAAAAATAAAATTCAATATTTAAAATAAACGCTTAATTTATTTGTAATTTATAAAATTATATATTAAAATACATATTTATTAATAGTCAAAAATTAGGAAAAATTATGCTCTCTTTTAGAAAAGATTTGGAAAAGAAAGATTTGGATATTTTGGATTTATTTACATTATCTTTTTATATATTTAGGCAGAATTTTTTTAACTTTTTTTTGATTAGTATGATTTGCGGAATTCCTATTATTCTTGCCACGGTTTATTTTCCTGCATCGATTTTCGACCCGCTAAAAGTTCAAACTACCGAAGATTTTATAAATTGGTTTAAAAACGAAGTCAATTTTGGATTTTACTTAAACGCTTTTTTGTCTTGGTTTTTGGATATAATTTCGCTCGCTTCGATTTCTTTTATTGTCGAGGCGATGGTTTATAAAAAAATAAGAACGGCTTTTTGGTCGATAAAAAAAAGTTTTACGATTATTTTTCAGCTTCTTATAACATCGTTTTTATATATGATAATAATTTTTTTCGGACTAGCTTTCTTTATAGTTCCTGGAATTGTTTTCGTTGTTTTATTTATGTTTACAAGTAATATTTGCGCTTTAAGGCATACTTGGGGAATTGACGCCATAAAATATTCTTCAAGTTTGATTAAACCGAAATTTTTTAAGGCTTTATTTATTCTTTTATTTATAGTGTTTTTCAAAAATGTCTTTTTAATTTCTTTTCCTTCCGCCCCAAAAGAAACGAGAGAAGGTTTATTATATTATTTTTTATCAATGGGATTATTATATTTATTTGACGCATATTTCAAAGTAATTATAACTTTATTTTTCTTAAATAGAGATTTTGTAGAGAGTTCGCAAAAAATAGATTTCGATTAATTATAAAAATTATTTCAATAAACTATTTCAATAAAAAAATTAAAAAATATTTGATAAAAATAAAAGCCTTTAGAAATATTTAAATTTCCAAAGGCTTTTTGTTAGCTTTTTAATATTTGTAATAAGTCGTTTTTATTTAATAAATTTTAATAAATTAACCTATTATTCTCATTATAGCTTGGCTTCTCATATTAGCGTTTGCGAGCATAGCGGCGCCAGTTTGTTGAAGAATTTGTTCGCGAGTGTAGGCTACCATTTCTTCAGCCATATCGGCGTCTCTTATAACGCTTTCGCTTGCAATCGTGTTTTCAGTGGCAATCATTAAGCTTTTAACCATTGATTCCATTCTGTTTTGAACAGCGCCTAATTCAGCTCTTTGAGCGACTACCATTTGAATTCCTTCGTCAATTCTTCCAAGAGATTGGTTTGCAGTTTCAACGGAAGAAATAGAAATAGGAGTTTCGCCTCCAACTTGAAGATTAGCGGCTGTCATAGCGCCTATATTTACGGACACTCTTTGGTCCATATTAGCGCCGATGTGAAAAGTGATAGGAGTTTGTCCGTCAGAAGAGAATCTTCCAGTCAACATATTCATTTTGTTGAATTCCGCTTGAGAAGCGATTCTGTCAACTTCTTCTACCAATTGGTTTACTTCCACTTGAATCAAAGCTCTGTCGCTGTCGGAATATATTCCGTTAGCCGCTTGAATTGCCAATTCTCTCATTCTTTGCATGATATTGGTCGTTTCATTTAAATAACCTTCCGTAGTTTGAATGAAAGAAATACCGCTTTGAGCGTTTCTCGTGGCTTGTTGAAGTCCACGATATTGAGAACGCATTTTTTCCGAAACCGCTAATCCAGAAGCATCGTCTCCCGCTCTGTTAATTCTCTGACCGCTTGAAAGCGATTCGATTGTTTTTGTCATTGAACTTCCAGTTAAGTTCAATTGCCTGTTCGCATTTAATGCCGAAACATTATTGTTGATAATCATGATTACTACCCTCCATGAATAGTCTAAAAAAATTAAATTTTCAAAGCTTTTTTTATTATATCTTTAATCCGTTATCATCCCAATAAACTAAGACATAATAAAAACTTTTATTTTATAGACGATATATTATAATATTTCTAAAAAAAAGTAAATACTAATATTTAAAAAAATTAGATATTTTTATATTAAAAATTAATTGACATTAACCGTTTCAAAAGAATTCGATTTGCCGACAAATGCTCGGACGCCATAAACGAAAATAGACTTTTTTTATGCGAAAGAGGAA
>NZ_SJDU01000314.1 GCF_005518285.1 Brachyspira catarrhinii
AAGTTCTGTATAAAATATCGAATCTTATGGCAAGCTCTCTTATATTGCTCGATTTATAAGCGTCTTCCAAATTATTTAAAAAATTATTTCCGAAATTGGTTCTCAACATTTCGGCGCTTATATTATCCGAAAATTGATTTCTTAAAAAAGCTTGAAAACTCAAATTGCCCGCTTTTTGACTCACTCCAAAATCGGTAAAATCTTCAAGATAAGTATTGCTAAAATTATTTCTATAAGCATCGCTGTATCTTTGACTAATGCTGATAATTGAAGGCAAATGCATATAATTAAAATAATTGCTCCAACTTTTACTTTTCATTGAAAATAAAGTATTTGAAACCACTTCCGAAGGATGATAAAAAGGCAAATTATTATTATTCGTATTTAAATTATTGGAATTATTAACCGAACGAATATTCTGCTCGTTATATTGTCTCGGAGAATCTACTAAAAAATATGAAGTGTCGGCAACCATAGAAAAATTACCGCTTATATCTGGCATCGGATTAAAACTACCCTCGATTCTATATCTTCCCGTTCTGTCGAATTGAAACCAATTATTTAAATCTATAAAATAAGAATAACTTTCGCCTTCATTAAGAGTTATTATTCTATTACTGCCTCCAGTATTCCTTTCGTTTTTATATTTCCAAAGAGTATAATTGTCGGAAGAAACGACTTCGTTATTATAATTATCGAAAACTTTGAATCTATAATTATTGAAAGGATTAACGGAATTGGTAAAACTTACCGTTCCTTTTTTTGCGAAAATTCTTATTTCCATCGTTATCGGTTCATTTAATCTATATCTATTCAAATCGAAATGCATGCTTATAATATAAGACGAAGGATTAACTACATTATCGTTCGGATATATTCTCTCTATTTGGTCGAGCATAATCGTATCCAAAAAATTATCCTGCAAATTTCCTTGCGCAAATAAAATCGAAAAAGTCAATATAAAAAGCATTATATATTTCATGTCTCATTACCTTAAAATACTATTGTATAAATACTACTTTAATAATTTATCGGAAAAACGACTAAATAATATAATATAAAATTATTTGAGTTCCTTATCTATTTTTATCAAAGCTCTTTTTATTATATAACGATTAAAGTCAATGCTTTCGTTCATCGCTTCGTAAAGTTTATAAGAATTAACGATTGATTTATCATATTTTTCGTCTTCAAAAATAAATCCTTCCGTTATAGCCTTTATCGTTTTTTGCATAGTTATTCCCAAAAATTCATTAACTTTGCTTATATTCAAGATTTTCATATCGTATTCGGTTAAACTTTCCAAAAGTTTGTCGACTTTTCTATGTCTTTTCAAATCCTCGTTTATTTTCTCGCATAATTCCAAAGCGTTTAAAATATAAGGTTTTATTTTAGAAATTTCATTATCAATTTTAATCAAACCGTTTTTTATTTTAATAAATATTTCGTTTTTTCTTTCGATATTTCTATCGTTTCTATCAATATTTATTTCAATGTCGTTAAATTTTTCAATAAGCTCTTCCAAATATATATTTTCCATTCCGTTTATTACGATTCCGCCTTCCGTAGCGTTATAGAATTTAATTTGATTATATTTTAAACATTGCTCTTCATACCAATTTTTATACATATCGAATCTTGAATCTGTCCAGACTTTTTCGTTATAAATATTTTTTTCTTCTCTCAAATTTCCCGCTATTAAAACTTTGTATATTCTGCTGTCGTAAGAATCGAGTTTGTATATTTCGGTAAAAAAGTTTTCCTCATGATAACTTCCTTTTATATGAGTTTGATAATTTGGAAAAGACAAATCGAGTCCAACCATTATAATCGGATTTGCTCCTATTCTTATTGCAAAATCGTAAGCCGCCGTAGAAACGCTTCCTCCCGTTGTAATGTCTCCTCTGTTTCCCAATTCTTCCATAAAATATTTTGCCAAAGGAAATATCGAATTAATAAAATAAATCGCTCCGTTAAAAGAATCGATTGCCTCTTTATCTACCGAAGACTCGGCTATCAAAACCGAATCCTTAAAATCGACATTTCTAAAATATTTTGAATTTTTCTTTTGCGGGTCAATCGTTATTACAAAATGCGGCGATATATTATGAGAGAATAAAGGTTTCATTGCCGTATCGACAGCTATTATCAAAGCCTTATTTTTCATTTCTTTTAATTTTCTTATATTTTTTTCCAAAGAAGGTCCCGCCGAAACTATAACCGCTGGAATATTTTTATATTTGTCAAAAAATTTATTCGCTCCGTAATGAGTGGAAATTTCAGCTACATTTGACGCTATATTATAAGCCCATAATTTGTCGAATCTTGAAATCGTATTTATATTGATAATTTTTTTATCGACTATGGACAAAACTTTTTGCTGATAAAATAAAGCCTCTTCGCCAAATAAATTCGCGTAAGAACGAGTTATAAAGAATTTCACTTTTTTTGTATTCGCAACCGAAATAAATTTTTCTATATCTTCTATATCGTCTCCGCCTATAAAAAATGTTATATTGTCTTCGAGTATTTTATCCAATTTGAAATTATCTATAAGCAAATTAAAAAATTTTATCGAAGGCTCTATAACCGCTATATTTACATTTAATTTTTTGACTGCGTTAATCAAATAGCCCACCCCGATTCCGAATATAAATATCAAATCCGTGTCGTTATCGATTTCTTTTATTAAAGTATTCGCTTCTTTTTCGGGGTCGTAAGCGCTGTGAAGAA
>NZ_SJDU01000315.1 GCF_005518285.1 Brachyspira catarrhinii
TATGATCCAATATCAAAGGAAATGATAGCATTGAAGGATGAGACTAATCCAATTGAGGAGTGGCAGCATATAGAACAGCTAAAGGGTAGTGCTGAAGGAAGCATACGATACCCCGCATGGAATGGGATAATATCACAGGAGGTACTAGACTACCTTTCATCCTACATAAATAGACGCATATAAGTACGCATTTAAGCATAAACACGCACTATGCCGTTCTTCTCATGTATATATATATACAGGCAACACGCAGATATAGGTGCGACGTGAACAGTGAGCTGTATGTGCGCAGCTCGCGTTGCATTTTCGGAAGCGCTCGTTTTCGGAAACGCTTTGAAGTTCCTATTCCGAAGTTCCTATTCTCTAGAAAGTATAGGAACTTCAGAGCGCTTTTGAAAACCAAAAGCGCTCTGAAGACGCACTTTCAAAAAACCAAAAACGCACCGGACTGTAACGAGCTACTAAAATATTGCGAATACCGCTTCCACAAACATTGCTCAAAAGCAGCTCTTTGCTATGTTCTATATCTTCTATATCCCTATATAACCTACTCATTGACCTTTCGCTCCTTGAACTTGCACCTAAACTCGACTTCTACATCAACTGGTTTCCAATGCTCTTCAAATTTCACTGTTAGGTAGACCCATACGGCTGTAATATGCTGCTCTTCATAATGTAAGCTTATCTTTATAGAATCGTGTGAAAAGCTACTACCGCGATAAACCTTTACGGTTCCCTGAGATTGAATTAGTTCCTTTAGTATATGATACAAGACACTTTTGAACTTTGTACGACGAATTTTAAGGTTCGCCATCCTTTGACTATTTCCAATTATTCTGTCGGCTATTATCTCCGCTTCAGCTTGGTCTTCCGCTTCAGACTGCCATTTTTCACATAATGAATCTATCTCACTCCACAACCCTTCATCCGCCGCGGCATCTTGTTCGATTAAATTATTGACTTCATGTTGCACATTACTTAGTTCAGGGGAAGAGTTTTCTTCACGTGGTTGCTCCTGATCTCCTATAAGACCCTGTTCTCTTTCCACAAACCTAGAAATGTATTCATGAACTATGGAGCACCTAATAACATTCTTCAAGGCGGAAAAGTTTGGGCCAGATGCCCAATATGCTTTACATGAAAACGTGAGAATGAATTTAGTATTATTGTGATACTCTGAGGCAATTTTATTATAGTCTCGAAGATAAGAAAAGAATGCAGTAACCTTGGTATTGACAAACGGGGATTCCATGTATCTAAAAAATACGCCTTTCGGCCTTCTTATACCCTTTCCCCTGCGGTTTAACGTGCCTCTTACATTGATATCTAAACCCTCCCCTATGGCCGCCTTTAATTGACTAATGAATGCAACCGATATAAACTGTGATAATTCTGGGTGATTTCTGATTCGATCGACAATTGTATTGTACACTAGTGCAGGATCAGGCCAATCCAGTTCTTTTTCAATTACCGGTGTGTCATCTGTATTCAGTACGTGTCCAACAAAAGCAAATGCTAAGGTTTTATATTTCTTATAATTGTCAGGAACTGAAAAAGTTCCCCTTGTGGTTTCAATTACACATCTACTTTCATCGTATATCATAGGTTGGAAGTGCTGCATAATACATTGCTTAATACAAACAAGTAGTCTCTCTCCATTCATATTTCGGTTATTTTCTATTATAGTTGTTGTCATTGTATGTCAGCACTGTAAAAATCCATCTGTTGAAGAAGGATTTCGCGGTTTTTATAAACAAAACTTTTGATACGAAATCGATCAATCACCCCAGCTGCGTATTCGGAAATTCGGAAAAAAGTAGAGCAACGCGAGTTGCATTTTTTACACCATACTGCATTATTAATTTCGAGAGGCGATTAAGGCTACTTTCACTAGTATGTTTCTAAACAATCAATTTGTCATTAAATGCCTTATAAAACAGCTATAGATTGCATAGAAGAGCTAGCTACTCAATGCTTTTTGTCAAAGCTTACTGATGATGATGTGTCTACCTTCAGGCGGGCCTGTAGTAGGGAAAATGACATTATAAAGCTGGCACTTAAGGTTCCGCAGACTGTAGACTATACAAGCATACTCCGTCTATTGTACGATACACTTCCGCTCAAGTTCTTGTCCTTTAATGAGGCATTACCACTCTTTTGTTACTCCATTGATCCAGCTCAGCAAAGGCAGTGTGATCTACGATTCTATCTTCGCGATGTAGTAAAACTAGCTAAACCGAGAAAGAGATTAGAAATGCAAAAGGCACTTTCTCAGTGGCTGCCATCATTATTGTCCAATGTCACGCTGCAGCTTCTCAATGACATTCGAACACGCTTTGAAGAGATTCAGCCTGATATTCGACAAACTGTTTTACAGAATTACGGTCGTACTGGTTACCCATCATTGGATTTCGAACATCCGAATTTGGGAGTTTTACCTGAAACGGATAGTATATTTGAATCTGTATAATAACATATAGTCTAACACTTTACGGAAAACAAATGCATGTGTCCAGTGTCCGAAGAAGCTATTGCATCTAAGGTGTAGGTAATCTTACACGTCGCATCCCCGGTTCATTTTTCGCGCTTCCATCTTGCACTTCAATAGCGTTTTTTGCAAAAAGACATCTGTACTCACTTTTTGTGTTGCGAAAATACAACGCAAGAGCGCTGTATTTGTAAAAAAGCATCTGTACTTTTTTTTTTTTTCCC
>NZ_SJDU01000316.1 GCF_005518285.1 Brachyspira catarrhinii
AGTTGCTTCTAATATTAAATCTCCTTGTATATACTGATAAGTCAAACGTCCCCAAACTGGGATAACGGTAATATTAAGTCCAGCATTATCTATACTTTCAATATATCCAGCAAACCTTTTTTTACCTTTTAGATAATATTCTACTCTGTCATTTATGTTAAAATAATTAACAGGAGTATTAAAAGTTATTTTTCCACTTTCTCCTCCTCTTTTATTTACTTTAAACTCATAAGAATTATATGTTTTATAAGCATTTTCAGCATATATGTTATTATTTATTTTTATATAATTACCTGTTTTTTCAAACGCAATATACGGAGCAGGTGGAAGTCTATATATTTCATCTCTTAAAAAATGATAAGTAAGTTTTATAGGCATTCTTATCATATCAAAATACCTCTTTTGTATCTTATTGAAGCAGATGTACATGTTTGATTAGTTTCCAAATAAAATGTATTATTACCTACATTTAATTCAGGCTGAATACCATTGTAATTATAGGCAATACCATTTATAGTGAGAGTTTCTCCATTAAAATCTGCAGTATAATTTCCACTTTGTAATTCAGCTATACACTGTATACCAAAGTTTTGTCTATTAGCAAAAATGAAATCTAATTGACCTGCAACAACTAGAAAATCTAAACTAAAGCATAAAGGTACTGGTACTAAACTTAAAGATTTATAATTAATATCTTGTTTACTATCACCTGACACATTTAATTTATAAGTTTCTTCTTTCTGTCTTAAAAATACTTTATCTAAAGATTGTAAAGATATACTGATTACTCCAATATTATTAATATATTTTACAGTATAACCGCCTACTGAAGTTATTATATATTCTGCTTCATATATTTCATTATTATACGAAGTTCTTATATAGTATCTTTTTATACTGTTAGATAATATAATAGATGTATATTTAGTATATTGTTCATCTAGTCTAACCCATTGTTTTTTATCATTTTTATATTCAAAAATAGGAATACCAAAGTCTAATTTTCTGCCTACCGCTATCATTCCTATGCCTGTTTGTATACCTGATATTCTATTACCTTCAGTTACTTTTAAATCAGAATTAATATCTGACATTTTTATCTGATTTGATAAATCTACTAAATCTAATATAGTTTCAGAATATTTATCTCTTATCAATAATTGAATATTATAACTCATACACTATATTATAAATCATTAAAAAAATATTTATTATACATATGTATAATATTTGAAAAAAAATATAAAAAATGAGAAAAAATAAAAAAACTCCGCAGAAAAATTAATTTCCGCAGAGTTTTTTATAAAAGGATATGTTGTAAAAATCTATCTTCTAAATCGTATGTTTCTAGCTTTAAATGAGTTCATAAAATTATATATTTCATCAGCTGTAAGTTTTTGAGTAACTTGAAAAATAAGATTTTCAATATACATTCCTATTTTTTCACTGCCTCCGCTAGCCTGAGTTTGTGCGGCAGACTGTACTTGTAAAATACCGCCCATATTTTTAACTAATTCAGCACCACGCTCACCAACCAAAGCAGTTTCTCCATACCCTAAAGTATAGCCTGTAGTACCGAACTCAAATTTAGGCATTTCAGGCGGATTACTTTTTACATTGTCTAAAGCAGAAGCGGCACTCTGAACGCCTGCCACAGCTCCTGCCACACTTCCTGCTATTGCTAAAGCTACAGTAGTACCCATAGCAGGACCTGCAATAGGACCTAACTGAGCAAATGAAGTTGCCATACCTAAAGCAGTTTGAATTCCAGCTAAAGCAGGGGCAATAGTAGCGTCAGCTATGGCTTTATTCTTTTGAAGTTCTGCTAATTTTACTTGATTTTGCCACTCGGCATAGTCTTTATTGTATTGAGCCTCTGCTAATTGTCTTTCTAATTCTTCACGTTCTTGATTTGCCTTTTTCTCTTCTTCTAATTTCTTATCTTCTTCTTGTTTCTTTTTCTGTAATTCCTCTTTTTTTATTCGTATAGCCTCTTGGCTCATCAAATCATTTGCTTCAACTGCCTTTTCATATTCTTCATCAAGCCTAGCTAAATAATTTTCATATTCCTCATCACTTAGTTCTTGTTGTTCTTGTTCTTTTTCTTCCTGTTCTTCATCAAACTCATCAATTTTATTTTGTATATGTTCTATTTGTTCATCAAACTTTGAAGTGTCTATTAAGTCAAGGCTTTTTATAGAGAGTATTGAAGAACTTATTGAGCTATAAGCAGACTGGAAAGATGATAATATCTGAGAAGCTATAGCTTTAACATCTAATAGCGGTTTAGTCAAATCTTCGTATTGCTGTTTCTGTTCAGATATTAATTGATTTATTTTCTGTAAAGCCTTTCCTAATTCATCAACCGAGCCTGTAACTTCTTCATTACCGTTTATTTGTGCGATAATGCCCTGTAAACTTTCATCGTAATAATCTTTTCCTTGTTTTTTAGCTTCGGTGTAGTATGAAGTGATTAACTGCTTTTGCTGTTCAAGTGCGTTTATATTTGCTTTTACAGCCTCAAGCTCTTTCTCTTTTCCTGCGTAATTATCTTCAATTATTTTAGCTTCGGCGTTTCTTACGTCAATAACTGCGGCAAGGCTTTGAGTAAGTTTTTCGTATTCGGAAATTTGATTTTTAGTTGTGTCTGTATTTACTTTTATATTTCCGCTTTGCTTTATCATTTCTTCATT
>NZ_SJDU01000317.1 GCF_005518285.1 Brachyspira catarrhinii
TTTATTGTTTGGGTTTCTGTCGGGGTGTTATTGTTGGGGTTTCTGTCGGGGTGATATTGCATCGCCAATTTTCTATAAGCTTTTTTTATCTCGTCCGCATTGGCAGTTTTTGAAACTCCCAAAACCTCGTAATAATCTCTTTTATCAGCCATTTATAAATATCCTTATTAACTTATTAAAAAATAAAATATAATTATACCTTAAATAAATTTTCAAACAAACAATTTCAAACTTCTTCAAAAAACATAAAACTATTTACAAACATCAATACTCCCGCCGCAATACAAACCGATTTAGTTCCGAATTTATTGGTAAATAGAGAACCTAAATAAGCGCCAAAAGTAAAAGATAAAATAATAGTCAAATAAATAAGTCCGTTTTTTCCGCTTTTAATATTATCTTCTTTTTTATTTTTATTATTGCTAAAAAAATAATTAAATAAATGTTCAGAAGCCGAGCGTAAATTTCCCGTGCACATATTCGTAACATAAGAAAGCCCTTCTACTCTATTAAAAGTAGACATATGAACCGCCGATATAAAAGAAACCGAACTAACCATTAAAGAGTTTGGGAATTTTTTTGAAAATAACCCGACCATAAAAAATATAATAGTATTGATTAATAAAATAATATATCCCCATTCTATTATATGTCTTCCGTTTGTTATTTTCTTTATAAATTGAGCGAACCAAATTCCGCATATAAAAGACAATATTGGAAATAAACAGTTTATGGCGTCATAGAATCTTCCGCTCGCCAAATTCATTGCAAGAAAGATAATATTTCCCGTTTGAGCGTATGCAAAAACTCCGTCTCTCGTTATATAAGTATAGGCGTCCACATAACCGCCAACCATAGAAAGCATCGAAGCTATATATATCGTCTCCAAAATATGAATATCTTTCTTATTTTTTAGAAAAGATAGAATATTTTTTTTCGATTTATCTTTTTTCAATAATTTATTAATCAAAATCAAAACCTTTATAATCGATTTGTATATTCGTATAATTATATATCAAAGAACAATATAATCAAATAGGCGGCTAAAATATTTCGTTTATATTTTAATTTTTAACTTTAATATTCTAACCGCCAATGACTTTATATTCAACTTTTACTTTTTATCATTATCGTCCACAACCTCGTAATCGGCATCAACAACCGAATCGTCTTTTCTTCCCGTATCTTCGTTATTCGTTTCGTTTGCCTGACTCTGCTGTTGAGTTTGTCCGCCCGCTTGTTGTCCTTGTTTATAAAGAGTTTCGGACGCTTTGCTCCAAGTGGCTTGAAGCTCTTCCGTAGCCCTTTTAATATTATCCGTATTGTTAGAATCTATTGCCGATTTCAATGCGGACACTTTAGATTCTATTTCGGATTTATCGGAAGGTTGCAATTT
This sequence comes from Brachyspira catarrhinii, assembly GCF_005518285.1. Taxonomy (GTDB): domain Bacteria; phylum Spirochaetota; class Brachyspiria; order Brachyspirales; family Brachyspiraceae; genus Brachyspira; species Brachyspira catarrhinii. The sequence continues at coordinate 1,397 of NZ_SJDU01000317.1, forward strand.
ATCTCCCGCATCTTTCAATAATTTTTCCGTTTGATAAATCATGTGGTCGGCGTTATTTTTAGCTTCCACTTCTTCTTTTTTCTTTTTATCCTCTTCGGCATGTTTTTCGGCGTCTTGCACCATTCTGTTAATCTCTTCCTCGCTTAATCCGCTCGAAGATTCTATTCTTATTTTTTGCTCTTTTCCCGTTCCCAAATCTTTAGCCGATACATGCACTATTCCGTTAGCGTCAATATCGAAAGAAACATCTATTTGAGGCACTCCTCGAGGCGCTGGCGGTATTCCAACCAAATCGAATCTGCCAAGCTCTCTATTGTCGTTAGCCATTTTTCTTTCGCCTTGTAAAACTCTTATAGTTACCGAAGGTTGATTATCCGCAGCGGTTGAAAATACTTGATTCTTTTTAGTAGGAATTGTCGTATTTCTGTTTATAAGAACCGTCATTACGCTTCCTTCCGTTTCGATTCCCAAAGAAAGAGGAGTTACATCCAAAAGAAGAACATCTTTAACATCTCCTTTTATTATTCCTCCTTGAACCGCCGCTCCCATCGCAACCGCTTCGTCTGGATTTACGCTTTTATTCGGCTCTTTATTGAATATATTTTTAACGGTTTCTTGGACTAAAGGAATTCTCGTAGAACCTCCAACCAATATAACTTCGTTTATATCGTTTAAAGTGAGTCCAGCGTCTTTAATCGCTTTTTCGCAAGGAATTCTCGTTTTTTCAACCAAATCTCTTATCAATTCTTCAAATTTTGACCTTGTCAAAGACACATTCAAATGTTTAGGTCCCGATGCGTCCGCAGTCAAATAAGGCAAATTAATATCGGTTTGTAGCGAGCTTGAAAGTTCTTTTTTTGCTTTTTCCGCCGCTTCTTTCAATCTCTGTAAAGCCATTTTATCGTTATTCAAATCAATGCCTTGTTCCTTTTTGAATTCGCCTATAAGCCAATCTATTACCGCATGGTCGAAATCGTCTCCTCCCAAATGAGTGTCTCCGTTCGTGCTTTTTACTTCAAATACTCCGTCAGCCAATTCCAAAATGGATATATCGAAAGTTCCGCCTCCCAAATCGTAAACGGCTATTTTTTCGTCTTTCTTTTTTTCCATTCCGTAAGCCAAAGCCGCAGCCGTAGGTTCGTTGATTATTCTTAAAACATTAAGCCCCGCTATTCTGCCCGCGTCTTTTGTGGATTGTCTTTGACTATCGTTAAAGTAAGCTGGCACGGTAATAATGGCGTCCGTCACAGTTTCACCCAAATATTCTTCCGCCGTTTGTTTCATCTTTTGAAGTA
>NZ_SJDU01000318.1 GCF_005518285.1 Brachyspira catarrhinii
ATTTTATGATATAATATATAATAACTTTTGTTTTTATATAAAATCTATGTTATAATATTTTAACTTTTTACTTTAATAATTTTTTATTTTTTTTAATTTTTTAATTAATGTTTTATAAAGGTTTTTAAATGAACGATTCTATTGAAATAAGAGGAGCTAAAGAGCATAACCTTAAAAATATTTCGCTTTCCATTCCGCATAGAACTTTGACGACTTTGACGGGAGTTTCGGGAAGCGGAAAATCTTCTCTCGCTTTCGACACGATATTTAAAGAAGGACAGAGAAGATATTTGGAATCTCTATCGGCTTACGCTCGGCAGTTTTTGGGAGTAATGGCAAAAGCGGACGTAGAGCATATAGAAGGACTCTCTCCCACAATATCAATCGACCAAAAGAGCGTGAATAAAAATCCTCGTTCTACCGTTGGAACTGTGACGGAAATTTACGATTTTTTTAGATTATTATTCGCGCGTCTCGGAACTCCTTACTGTTCAAAATGCGGACATAAAATTTCAAAACAGAGCGAAGACCAAATAGCGCAAACGGTTTTAAGAGATTTTAAAGACAAAAGAATTTTAATTTTAGCTCCGATTGTGCGAGACAGAAAGGGAGAATATAGAAAAGAAATCGAAGATGTGAAAAACGCGGGCTACACAAGAATAAGAATCGACAATATCGTTTATAAATTTGAAGAAAATCAAATTCCCGAACTCAAAAGATACGAAAAACATACTTTAGAAATCGTCATTGATAGAATAAAAACGGAAGACAAACATTTATCGCGCATAACGGACGATATTGAAAGAGCGATAAGAATAACGAAAGGATTAGTCGCTTTTTACGAAGAGCATGAGCTTGAAATCGAGACGGAAAATGAAAATAATAAAGAAAATAAAACTAAAAGAAAAAAAACTAAAATAAGCAAACAATCCGAAATAGACAAATACTACAGATTATACACAACGGAAAGGTCTTGCGCAAATTGCGGGCATTCCATCGCCGACATCGAGCCGAATTTATTTTCCTTCAATAATCCTATGGGAGCATGTTCAGTCTGCGGAGGACTCGGAGTCGAACATATATTTACCGAAAAGCACATAATAAGAGACGAAAATTTGAATATTTACGAAGGCGCTTTAAGTTGTTTCGTTGACGACCATATTGGTTTCGACATGGAATACGGCTTCGAGGAATTGGAAACTATAGCGAAAGTTTATAAAATAGATTTGAAAAAGGCTTGGAAAGATTTGAGCAAAACCGAAAAAAAATATTTGCTTTACGGAACGGATAAAGAAATTAGATGGAGAAAAAGATTTTGGTATCATAGCAAAATAGTCGAGGAAAAAGTCCCGGGAATTTTAACGAGATTAAAGTATGATTATGAAACTTATAAAATGTCATATTATGCGAATTTCATGGACGAAATGGAATGTCCGAAATGCAAAGGAAAAAGAATAAACGAAGACGCTTTAGCCGTTAAATTTGACGGTAAAACGATAGCCGATTTTTCTTCAATGACAATCGAAGAATTATTTAATTATTTTACAAAATTAAAATTGAAACCGAACGAAGAGATTATAGGAAATCCGATTATAAAAGAAATAATTTACAGATTAACTTTTTTGGTTAAAGTCGGGCTTACTTATCTTACGATTGAAAGAGCCTCCCCCACTCTATCTGGCGGAGAATCGCAGAGAATAAGATTGGCATCGCAAATAGGAAGCGGGCTCGAAGGCGTTTTATATGTTTTGGACGAACCTTCTATTGGACTTCATCAATCGGACAATAAAAAACTTATCGAATCTTTAAAAACTTTGAGAGATAAAAATAATACCGTTATTGTCGTGGAACATGATAAAGAAACTATGGAAGAATCGGATTATTTAGTCGATATAGGATTAGACGCTGGAGTTTCGGGCGGCAATATAGTTGGAATTGGAAATTTTGAAGAGTTTATAAAATCGGAAGAATCTTATACGGCAAAATATTTACGCGGAGATGATGATATTCCAATTCCGAAAATTAGGCGGGAAGGAAACGGAAAATTTTTAAAAATAATCGGAGCTTCGCAATTCAATTTAAAAAATATCGATGTCAAAATTCCTTTGGGATTATTTTTAGTGGTAAGCGGACTTTCGGGAAGCGGAAAATCGACATTGATTGACAATATATTAATGAGAGCTTTGCATAATCATTTTTATGGAAAAAACGGAAAAACTTTCAATGTCGGAAAACATAAAAAAATCGAAGGGATTGAAAATATAGACAAGGTTATCGAAGTCGACCAATCGCCTATAGGAAGGACGCCAAGAAGCAATCCCGCGACATATACAAAAGTTTTCTCTCCGATAAGAGATTTATTTGCGGCGACAAAACTTGCAAAAATGAGAGGATACGATAAAGGACGATTTTCTTTTAATGTAAAAACGGGAAGATGTCCGACTTGCGAAGGAGCGGGTTTAATAGAACTTGAAATGCAATTTCTTTCAAATGTTTTAGTTCCATGCGAAGAATGCGCGGGAAAAAGATTCAATGCGGAAACTTTGGATATTAAATATAAAGATAAAAATATTTACGAGGTTTTGGAGTTAACGGTTTCGGAAGCGATAGAATTTTTTGACGGAATAACTTCGATAACTCGAATATTAAAAATAATGGAAGATATTGGACTCGGTTATATAAA
>NZ_SJDU01000319.1 GCF_005518285.1 Brachyspira catarrhinii
AATTCGCTTCCAAAACTTCATCGTAAATTTCGAGTCCGTAAGTAATCTCGCCCGTTATAGGTTTTAAGTTTATTCCGCCAACGGCTTGAAAATAAGTGAATTGAGTTATTTCCATTCCGTCAAGCCAAACTTCCCAGCCCAATCCCCAAGCGCCGAGTGTGGGAGATTCCCAATCGTCATGAACAAAACGAATATCATGGTCTTTAAAGCTTATTCCCAAAGCTTCCAAACTTTCTATATATAAATCTTGAATATTTTCTGGCGAAGGCTTCATTATAACCTGATACTGATAATAATGCTGAAGTCTGTTAGGATTTTCCCCGTATCTTCCATCGGTTGGTCTTCTCGAAGGCTCGACATAAGCTACATTGAAAGGCTCGGGTCCTAAAGCTCTTAAAGCGGTAGCTGGATTGAAAGTTCCCGCTCCGACTTCCAAATCGTATCCTTGCTGAATTATACAATTATTGTCGCTCCAAAATTTATTTAGATTCATTATTAAATCGGTAAATGTCATAACTTTATCCATTAATTAATTTTTAATTATAATTTTATCTTAATATAATACAATAAAAAAATATTATATCAAGTTTAATTTAACGAAGTATTAATAATATTATTTCAAATAATTAGAAAGCATCAAATAAGCGCCATATTCGAATCTTTCGTCCGCATTTCTGAAATTTATTTTTATCTCAATCTCTTCGTTATTGTCGATTCCGTAATAAATGCTCGGAGTTAAAATTTCTATATAAGCTTCGTTATATGTGTCGAATAAATAATAACCGTATATTATTCCGCCGTCTCCGTTTTCCGTTTCCATATTTAATTTTGAAGCAAGCCATCTTATTGTTCCGACTGTGACAACAGATGGAATTTTTTTTATAATCTCTTCTTTAGTTTCCGTGGAAAGTTGATTGAAAGGCTGAACTATCTCGTAATCTTCAAGTTGTTTTTTCCATTTTTCTATAACTTCTTTTTTGGTTTCTATCGGGCTTATCAATCCGATTAAAATTTTTTCTTTTGATTTTATTTCTTCTATTTTTATTTCTTCATCGTCTTCGTTATTAAAACTGCCGTCTTCCATATATCTAAAAGTTTTTAATAATTTATTTTTTTTATCGTAAATTCCCCATATAAGTTTTATTGCAAATTCTTTCATTAACGGATTTCCAAAAAATAATTCTCTCCAATCTTTTAGCGTCCATTTTCTGCCGTCCATAAACGCAAATTGCAATCTTTCCGTTTGCATTTTTATCACTCGGTTAATTTCGCTTTTTAATTTTGAAAGTTCTTTTTTTGCGGACGCGGGAAAATCTTTTGGAAAAGTTTTGAATTCTTTATTTTTATATTCGTCCAATATAGAAAAGCTAAAATCGTCTTTTAAAATTATTTTAAATCTTTTTTTATCGTCTTCGCCTTCTACTATTCTTATTCCGTTTGCATCGAAGTCAAAATCTGGAATTATTTTATCGGCAAAAACTTCGAGAGGCATTTTCGCTTCTTTCGTAATCAAATTTAAAATCGCCTTGCAGGTGAGTCTAACCGTGTTTTGTTTGAATTTTTTTGAAGCTTCGTAAACCAAGTTCAAAGCGGTTTTCGTTCCGTTTAAAGCTATTGCCTCGAGCATAAAAGCAGCGTATTTGAATCTTGCGCTTGCAATCTCTTTCGCTTCTTTGTATAAATTATTAATCTGTTCGTTCGATGCGAATATGCAATAAGGATAAAGTATATTTTTTGTTTTATTGTCTTTTTTGCTTGCGATATAAATTTTTTCAAGCGAATCTCTGAAAGAATTTTCGTCCAAAGAATATCCTATATTGTCGACATTGTCCAATTTGATGATTTCTTTTAAGTTTAAATATTCTCCGATAATAAATCTTATTACTTTAGGCGAAACTGCGGCGCTTTTGTCTTTTAATAAAACTTTTGAAATATCTTCGTCTTTTATAAACGCCGTGAGTTTGTCGTATTTTTTATTATAATTTTTTTCTACAATATTATTTATTTCTTCTATATTTAAATATTTTTCCAAATTTTAATTTCCAAAAATTATTTATTATTATTGTTTAGTAGAATAATGCGATTTTATTTATAAGTCAATAATTAAATTAATAATTAAAATATAATAAAAATTTGTATTTATTTTTAATAATTATATAATCTTATCTTAAATTTAAATTTGGATGCAAGAATGAAAAAAGTAAAAGTAAAAATTAAAATAAAAAACGAAATCGATTATAATATTCTAATAAAAAACGGAATATTAAAAAATGTTGGAAAATTAGTAAAAAAATTATTAAACGGAGAGAGAGTTTTAATAGTTACAGACGAAATTGTCGGCAAATTATACGCGAGAAAAATTATAAAAAATTTGGAAAAAGAAAATATAATAGTTTCCGTATGCATATTGAGAAACGGAGAGGCGAATAAAAATATAGACGGAATTTCAAATATATATTTCAATTTGGCTCAAAGCGAATTAAGTCGAAAAGATATGATAATCGCTCTTGGCGGTGGAGTCGTTGGAGATATGTCGGGATATGCGGCTGCGACTTGGATGCGAGGAATCGATTTTATACAGATACCGACTACGCTTTTGGCTTGCGTTGATTCTTCGGTTGGAGGAAAAACGGGAATAAATATAAGAGATGGAGGAAAAACGGGAATAAATATAAGAGA
>NZ_SJDU01000032.1 GCF_005518285.1 Brachyspira catarrhinii
CAATGAGCTATAACTACTTGCCCAATAGTAAAGACTTCTTCCGATAAAATATTGATTTCCTTGAAGTTGAATTTCTATTATTACCGTATCATTATCGTCAGTTATGCATTTCGCTCTGCGCCCTTTAGGGACATCAACTATTGACTCTTTGCCGTCTAAATATTTAGAAAGATTAAAAGGATTTAAAATTTCGACATTAGAAAAAGTTTTAAAATTCGAGTCAATCATTACTCCGTTAATAAAATCCAAAACGATATTTTCATTTCCTCTATCGGAAAATAAATAACGGACGAAACAATCATTTTTCTTGTTTAAAGTGTCGACTGTAATAATTTCATTTTCGCTATTTTTTAAATATTCAAGTTCGTTCATAATTTTATTATAACAGAATAAATTAATTTGTCAAAATTATATTAAAACATAAAATATTGACAAATAAACGAATTTATATTAATATTTCTACAAATAAAAACTATAAAACGAATCGAAATATATAAATTCAAATGAACGCAAGAAAAACGACTCTCAAATTTATAGCGAAAAAAGCGAATGTGTCCATAGCGACAGTTTCAAGAGTATTAAACGGAAGCGAAAATGTAAACGAATATACTAAAGATAAAATCAATCGAATAATAGAGTCGGACGGATACCATAAAAAAATAAAAATTGATAAAAAAATTATATCGGTAGTTATTCCAGATATAACGAATCCTTTTTTCGCAAGTATCATAGAAGGCATAGAAATTACCGCCAATTTATACGGTTATCATATAGTTTTATCGCAATATAGAGAAAACAGAGACATATTGGACAGATATTTTAAAGAAATAAATTCTATAGGAATATCGGGCTATATTATAATTCCAGCTATCGGAAATACGGAATATTTTAACGACATAATAAAAAAATCCAATGTTCCAATAATCTTTTTAGACAGAAAAGTCGATATAGAAAATGTAAATTATGTGGGAAGCGACAACGAAGAAGGGGCTTATAACGCGACAAAATATTTAACGGATTTGGGACATAAAAAAATTATTTATATGGCGGGACCGAAAAATATAAGCACGGAAAAAGAAAGATTTAGCGGTTTTATCACGGCGTTAAACGAAAACGATATAGATTTTGACATGAAAAAATATTATAAAATAGCGAATTTCAATTTTGACGAAAGCTATAAACAAATGAAAGAAATTATAAAATCAAAATTGGAATACACGGCGATATTTTCGGCATGCGATATTATGTGTTTTGGAATAAAAAAAGCGGCGGAAGAATGCGGAATGTCGATACCAGAAGATATTTCTTTGGTAGGTTATGACGATATTCCTTTTTCTTCGATAATCGGACTTACAACCGTATCTTCTCAAGTTTATGAAATGGGAAAGAACGCTGTTTTGGCTCTTCTAAATATAATAACAGAAAGGACGAAAGAAAATATAAATATAGTTCTTAAACCAAATATAGTAATAAGAAAGACTTGCAAAAAGATTTAAATGAAAATCGTAATATAAAACCGTTGATTTTTTACGAAAACGATTATAAAATAAAATGTTTCGTTTATTTCAAGTAAAAATTACGATAAAGAATTTTTTAGCGAGGTAGTCGATTATGGAATTGAAAGATTATATAAGAAATATTAAAGATTATCCAAAAGAAGGAATTTTATTCAGAGATATAACCACATTATTAAAAGACAAAGACGCTTTCAAATTGGCGATAGATAAAATGGCGGAACAAGTTAAAGATAAAAAAGTCGATTTGATTGTCGGAGCGGAAAGCAGAGGATTTTTAATAGGTTCGGCTTTGGCTTATAAAATGAACTGTGGCTTTATTCCCGTTAGAAAAAAAGGAAAACTGCCTTATAAAACTATTTCGGAAGAATACGCTTTGGAATACGGAACGGACACTTTATTTATGCATGAAGACGCGATAAAAAAAGGAGATAATGTTTTGGTTGTGGATGATTTAATCGCTACAGGCGGAACTGCTCTCGCTATGATTAAAATGGTTGAAAAATTGGGCGGAAATGTAATAGGCTCTTCTTTTTTAATAGAATTAGAAGAATTAAACGGAAGAAAAGAGATTGAACAATATCCTATAAATGTTTTGATTAAATACTAATCAGCGATAAGATAAAGAAATACTCGAACGTCCAACGGTTATGAGTCCGATTCCGTTATCGGCTAATTTTATTTGAATCGACTGACTTCTGTCAATATCGTCTCCGACTGTCCAAGCGTTTTTTTGAGGCTCGAAAAGTCCGACTTTAACTCCAGCTCCTTTCTCTCCCAAAAATATTTTTACATCGTAATATGTTATAACTATTCCTTTATTTCCTCTTACGGTTTCTTCGGCGATTTTCAATGGAGCGACTAAAGATAGATTTTTTATATTCTGTTCGTTTATATTTTGAGGATTATTTTTTCCCAATACATAATAAGTTTTATCGTCTATTTTTACCGACAAAACTTCTCCGTCAGCTCCGTATTCTTTTATTGTAATTTTAGGTTTTTCTTCCTCTTTTTTCTCTTCAATCGCTGGCGTAGTTTCTTCTTTTTCTTGAATTTCGGTTATAGTTTTACAACTTGAAAGAAATACGATAAAAAATAGAATTAATATATTTCTAAACATAAACGCAACTCCAAATTTTTTATAATAATAAAATCGTAAAAATCAATTATTGTAAAAAATAAAATCATTATTATAAATGTCGGAAATAAATTGGATTGTATTATCAATTATTTTATCATTGCAAGGCAGTAATTTGCTTAATTGTATTATTGTTTTACAAATCTTGTAATGAGGGCGTATTTTTAACATCTGCCCGATTTAAGCAATTTAAGGTATTGACAAATTTTTTAAATATTGTATAATTAACACGATATTTAATCGTAAATGGTAAGTATATATGGCTAAATTATTACAATATGAAGTTTTGCACGTCAGCCGTCAGCCGTCAGCCGTCAGCATTCTTCTTTGCATTTTATTCAACTTTATGTTTACTTACTAATTATAAAAGCTATTATATTTATTCAAAACTCTTATTTGAAAAAATTATTTATTCGTTTGAATATTTCTATATATATTTTTATAAAAACTATGAATTGTTATTTTGCAATTTTAACATATAAAAAGTATTTGCTTTTTGTATGTCAAAATAAATTAAAATTTTTATTTCAAGGAGAAAAAAATGTCAGAAGAAAACAATCTTCAAGTATCAAATCAAACTACGGTAGTAGGAAACTCGGAAAAGAAATTGGGAAATTGTCTTTTGCTATTTCTATTTTTGGGTTATCTCGGGGCGCACAGGTTTTATGTCGGTAAAATAGGAACTGCTATTTTATACATAATAACATTAGGCGGTTGCGGTATATGGGCTTTAATTGACCTAATCTCAATAGTAACGGGCAATTTCAAAGACAACGAAGGAAAATTTGTTAGAAGTAAGAGAGACGGCACAAAAGAAAAATCCGAGAAGAGTTGGGGAACTTGCTTTTTGCTATTCTTATTTTTGGGTTATCTCGGGGCGCATAGGTTTTATGTAGGAAAAATAGGGACGGCTATTTTATACATAATAACTCTTGGCGGTTGTGGTATATGGGCTTTGATTGACCTTGTCTCAATAGTAATGGGGAATTTCAAAGATAACGAAGGAAAATTTGTTATATAAAATAGGATTATATATGCATAGATTATTTTTAGTCTATGCATATAAAATTAAATAGGAGAAAAAATGAATAAAATTATACCTTTAATATTTTTAAGTTTATTGTTAGTCGGTTGCGATTTTACTAATTCAAAAAATCCCGAAACCTCTTGGATAAAATCCGTTAAAGGAAAAACTTTTGCAGATGAGGGAATAAGTTTGATATTCGATGCAAACGGCAACGGTTCTCTAAAAGTTGATGGCGATACTTCTAATAATGTCTGGGCGGAACTTGGAAAATTAGCCGTTGAAAGTCTTCAATATACCTATGTAAAAGCTATAAATAAAAACCAAGCCGTTTATAGCGTGAAAATATTATTTATAACGGCATATTTTGGCTTTAAATTGGATAAAAATAAATTATTTATGACGGAAGCTGCGGATACGCCAGAAAATATGAATTGGGAAACTATAGGCGAAGAATATTTAACGAAAAAATAATAATAAAAAATTTAAAGATATTATTAAAATATATAAACAAAAGGAGAAAATTAATTATGACAGAAATACAAAAAGAAGAATACTTTGAAAGTAGCGAAGTAAATCAAAAATTATTAAAACTATTTGAATCAAAATGGGGAATAGTTGAAAAAGTTTGCAATGCCGTAAATGACGAAGAATTATGGACGGTTTTGCATCTTGCATGCGTTCCTCCTAATTATGAGAAAATGAAATATAAAATTCTCATAGTCGGACAGGAAAATGACGGTTGGGGAATTGAAGACAATGCAAGACTTTCAATGTTTGCGACTTTAGATTTTTTGGATTCAAAAGATTATAACGATAGGCGACCGTTTTTTAGTTTTCCGTATAAGTTTTGTAAATCCATAAATAATTTAGGAGATATTCAAGACTCGAAAAAAACATATTTTACTTGGGCTAATTTAAGAGAATTTTCTTTTAACGAAGCGCCTAAAACTTCATTGGGTAAAGAAGCTCAAAGTATAATCGATAACGAATTTAACATATTGGAAGAAGAAATAAAAATAATCAATCCCGATATAGTTTTATTTTTGACGGGGCATAAGTATGATTATCATATAGAAAAACAATTAAAAGGCGTAGAATTTACAACCGTTGGAAATTATGATAAAAAACAATTTTCAAGAGTAGAACATGAAGCGTTGCCTAAAAATTCTTTTAGAATATATCATCCATTGTATTTGAGATATAGAAAATTGGAAAACGAATATTTGGAAAGATTAATAAAAGAATGCGGGTTATAATTTAAATTTAAAATAATTTGTGGCTAAAGGCGGACGATTACGGTTTGCCTTTAGCGATAAAAAAGGAGAAATAAAATGAGAACATTAAAAAATAAAAATTTAATAAAACCGACTAAAAAACTAATATTTATTATTTCAATATTAATGATAGTAGCTTTAAACCTCTTTGGAGCTGAAGAAGAAATAAAATTTGAATATTATTATTATACAAATAAACTATATCATAGCACATTGAAAACGGAAATAATTCCTTCAGAGTATGTTTTTATAGAGACTTATTCAAATAAAGATTATAATAGAAATTTATATTCATTTTTATATAATTTAAAAACCAAAGAGAAAAAATTATTCTATGTTTATAAATATATAAATAATAAAGAATATGAATATTATGATATTAACGGTAATTTAACTACAAATTGGACTGACGAAAATATGAGTGCAAATTATTTCTACGAAATTACTAATAATAGATTTGGCGAAACTTTCTATACTCCTAAGCTTAATAGTTATTATAGTGATGACGAAAAAATCAAAATAACTATAACTAAACGGAATGGCTACATACAAAAGGCATATAAATATAGTTTGACTCAACCCGAAATTATTAATAAGAAAGATAGAGGAATATATTTATTTAAAAATAGAAAAGATGTTTATGGTTATGGTGAAGAATTTATTAGTATGCTATGTTTTCAAAATGAGTATTACAGAAAGCGTGAACATGATGGCTATTCTTTTTACGAAAGAGAATTATTAAATTACAATTTAAATGGGGATATTGAATTTGTCAATATCGCTGCAGTTCATTATCATTATACTTATGATAAAAATATTTCTTCTTCATATTCATTTTCTGGAAATTCATCTGGTAATAAGAATGTATCAGGATATGATAATATGGTTACCAATTATTTTAATTTAAATAATAAAATATTCTCAAAACCTAAACCAAGTTATGAACAAAAGACAAATAATATTTTAAAGTTAATAATGTCAAAGTCGTCAGACCTTTATTATTATACTACTGAAGATATGAAAGAAAATTTAGAAAAATATAAAATAGCAACTGATGTTAAATTTATAGGCTTTATTCCAATAGAAGAATTTGAATATTATTTATTAGCGGATTAAAAAATAAATTATTTTTAAGGAGAATAAAAATGTTAAGAAAAATATTATTAAGTTCAATTTTAATTTTGGCTGTAGGCTGCGGTTCAAAATCGATTAAAAACGGAGTTTACGATGGAGTTATAGACGGGCTTCTCGGGAAAGAATCTCATAAATATATTATAAGTAATAATAAAATAGAGGATATAGATTTAAAAAATAATTATACAAATTATTATTCAAAGGTAAAAGATAAAAATGAAAATGATAAAGATATCGTTTATTATATTACGGAAACGGAAATTAGAGGTAGCCAAGATAAACAAAAATCTTATATAGGAGTAAAACAGACAAATGATAATTCTATTATAGTATATGGAGTTAATACATTTCAGTATAATAAAGATTTGAGGGACGCTTTCATCTCTTATATGATGGGGGTTATAAGCGTAGAAATGATTAATTCTATTACGACTATACACTCTATAGATATAAATAAACCTTCAATTTTTGAAAAAGTCGAAGAGTAGATAAATTTAGAAAATATTTCGTTAGTTAAATTAAAAAAGGCGGGGATAAAACCTCGTCTTTTTATTTTTAATATTTCCTATTTCTTAAAAAGCTCGCTATGTGAACCTAAATCAACGCAGGTTAAAAGTAAAATATCTTCTTTCTTTTTATAAATCAAAAGTAAGTCGGGTTTTATATGGCATTCTCTATAATCTTTATAATTTCCGCTTAAATTGTGGTCGTTATATTTGGCGTCCAATTTTTCATCGTTGGCAAGTTTTATGATTATTTCCTGCAATAATTCGGACAAATCGCTATTATGTTTAATTTTCTTATAAGCCCGTTTGAAAGCTTTTGAGAATTTAATTTTATATTTAGTCATTTATTCAAATCTTCAAACATTTCTTCAACGCTTTTATAACTTTTATATCTTTCGGGATGTTTTTCCATTTCTTCAACTTCTTTCATGGCTTCCAAAAGTTCATCGCTCGGTTCTTTTTGAATTGTCATTTTTGCGTTCGTGAGTTTGACTACATTTTTTATCGCTATGCACAAATTTTTATCGGCGTTTTCAATTACTAATATCATAATCTCTCCTTTTTTCAAGGTTTTAATATTTTATCATAAGTTTAAACAAATTCAATGTATATTTATTTATATATCTATAAAAAATCTTAATAAATTTTTTATTCTCGCTTTGAGTTCGTTTTGTCCTACGGGTTTTTTCACATAATCGCATGCACCTTTTTCCAAACCGCTTACCACATCGTCTTCGCTATAATTTTTCGTTATTATTATTATTGGAACATTTCTTAATTTCATTTCTCTTTTTATATCGTCCAAAATGGAAAACGAAACTTTATCGTCCGTTAAATTTACATCCATTAAAATTATGTCGGGTTCGATTCTTTTTAATTCTCTTAAAGGTTTTGCCAAATTCGTTATGCATATTAAATCGTAATCGTCTTTAAGCCATTCTATATAATTTCTTCTCGTCACAAGAATAGGCTCTAATATGGCTATTTTATATTTTAAGGTTCTTCTCTTTATTTTTTTTTCTTTTCTATTTTTATTTTTGCTAAAATCCATGAATAATTTGAAATCGGAATATTTTATTTTATATCTTTTTCCCGGAGTAATTTGAGTTTTTAGTCCGTAATTTCTAATCCAATAATTTACGGTTGTTCTTGCGACTCCCACTAATTTTGCCGCGTCCGCTGGCGATAGTAAATCTTCGTCATCGTATAATATTTCATTCTTTTTCACAAACAATCCTTGTAATTAATTTTAAATGTAGCAAATGTATAAATGTAAATTTATAAAAAGATTAATCTATAATTAAAATTTTGTCAAATAAAAATATTAATCTTTATGATTATAATAATTATAATTTCAAAAATTCCGAATTATTTTATATAAGTTTAATGTTTCGGTTTATAAAAATATAAATATAAATAAAAAAAGGATTCGATTAATGAAAGGTTCGGTTGTAGCCGTTATATTTGTAGTTATTAATATAATAACCATAACCATATTTATGACAGTCGTGTCGATTTCGATAAGAAAATCGATTATAAACGAAGAGGAACTTTCAAGAGCTTCTTTAAATAAAATAATAGAAATTTATTCAAATAAAAATATAGCTTCGATTAATTATTATAACGCCGTTTCGGTAATTCCAAGATTGGATATATATGTTTTGAATTCTTTAAGCAATTATATAAGAAGAATAAATTTGATAAATGCCGACAGAACTTTGATAGAAAAACCGATTACTTTTCAGGAATTTCAATATCTTCAAGCGAGAATACAAGAAAATATAGACAAAATAAATTACACGGCGAGAAATTATCCTGTCTTAAGAACGAATGAAAGTTATATAGAGGCTTTGTCAAATATAAGACCGATAATCGAAGAGGAAAGGATAGCGATAGAAATATACAATAATCATATAACCGAATATAATAGGCTAACTTCAATGCCTCCTTCGAGTATAGTCGCGGGAATAATGGGGAAATTTCCTTTTTTGACTTTTGAAACGGGAACGAATATAATATCTCAAACTTCCCATATTTTTGATTAAATTTTTTATCAAGTAAAATTCCATGCTTCCGATTATGATTATAGTAATATATAAAATCTAATTTAAGGAAATTATAATTATGATAAACGGAGTTGGCAATTTTTTAGCTTTTGCGGATAATAATGTTTCTTCCAATAATAATTTTGAAATTATTAACGATAATTCTTTTGCCGAAATGTTGAATAAAATTCAAAAAGAAGATATTTATTCGGAAACTTCCGCAAATAAAATAGTCGATAGAGAAGATTATAAAAATTATGACAATATAGAAAACAATAATAACGATGATTTTCAAAAATATTTGGAAACTATGGAAAATGATAAAGTTGAAGAATTTAACGATAATTTTAAAAATCAAAACGACAGCCAAATAAAAAATAATAAAGAAGAAAATATTGAAAATAAAATTGATAATGAAAATTTAGAAAATTCTTTGGAAAACAAAAAAACTGAAAATGCGGAAAATAACGCTATTAATGAAAATAAAGAAGATTCAAGCGATTTAAATTCCGATAAGAAAAAAATTGAAAGTTTAAAATCTATAAAAGAAAAAGCGAAAAATATTATAGAAACTATTGGAAAAAATAATTCGTCAATAAAAAATATAAAATCGGATAAAAATGCGGAAAAATTATCTTCTTTAAATATTGCCAAAGAAGAAAAAGAAAATCTTATAAAAGAAATAAATGATTTAAATAAAGAAATAAAAAAATTAGAATCGAAAGAATTAAACGATAATGAAAAAGAAGAATTATTAAATTTATTTGAATCTTTAGAAAATATAAAAAATATTATTTTGGAAAATTCTAAAGAAAAAAGCGAAAGTATAAAAGACATAAAAGAATTTCAAATTAAAAATTTGGAAGAAAAAAATATTAAAGAATTGAAAGAAAATTTGAAAGAAACCGAATTAAGCAAAAACGCGGAAAATATCGAAGAGGTTAATTCGGATTATAATTTTGATTTGGAAGACAATATTCAATCGAATAAACGCGAAAATAAAACGGAAAATTTAAATAATAATTTTGGTAACAATTTGAATAAAACAATCTCGGACGATAACGGAGCGGAACTTACCATTATAAATATGAAGGATTCGCCCGAAAGCGCTAATTTGAAAGGTTTTAATCATTATAATAATGTTTCAAAAAATCAAAGTGGAAACAGTTTAACCGAGAATATGATTAAATTTCAAGATTTAATGGGCAAACTCGTTGAAAAAGCTCAAGTGGCGATTAATAACGGAAAGAGCGAAGTTTTAATGTCTCTTAATCCCGAATATTTGGGAAAAGTTAGATTAAAAATAAGTATGGAAGGCGATAATTTTGTCGGAAAAATATTTGTCGACAATGCGGAAATAAAAGATATATTTACAAAAAATTTGGATACGGTAATAACATCGTTAAACGAAATTGGAATTAATATAGAAGGTTTCGATGTAATGCTGCGACAAGATATGCCGAACGAAGAATTTTCGGAATTTGCGGATAATAATTCTTTTGGAAGATTTGGAGGCGAAGACGGAGATTTTGTCGAAGAAGTTGTTGAGGATGTTAAAAACTATATAGTCCCAGAGAGAAAATTAAATTTATTGATATAATTTAAAATAATTTATTAACTAAAATTTACTAAAATTAAGGAGATAATAATGTTGCCAGCCGAAGCTTTAAGAATGACTGATAAAGAAATAAGAATACTAAAAAACGAAGTGGGCGCTTTTAATTTGCAAAATAATTACGAGAGAGACCCGAGCAAAAATTCATTAGGAAAAGACGATTTTCTAAAATTATTAACCGTTCAAATGAGCCATCAAGACCCTTTGTCTCCTATGGACAATAGAGATATGATAGCTCAACTTGCGCAATTTTCTTCTGTGGAACAAATGACGCAAGTTAATAAAAATTTAGAATCAATGAAGAATTTTTATTCGAGTCAAACGGGCTATTCTATGCTTGGAAAAAGCGTGGAAGTTATGGACGAAGCGGGAAATAGATTTTTGGGACCGGTCGAAATGGTTATGGAAAACGATACGGGAGTCGCTTTAGCCGTTAGAACTTCAAACGGTTTGATAACGGTTCGCCCCGAAGATGTTATGATAGTTCATTCGAGCGGAGAGTTAATAGCTTCAGAATCAGCCTCCACTCAAAAAATAATGGACGCTCAATCGGAAGACGAAGCCACAAAAATATTTAAATCTTCTTTGGCTCAAAAATCGCAAATTATTTCAAGACCTTCTTCGGAAGAAGACGGTTCTGCGAATTCGGACGGAAGTTCTGCAATCTTGCGTTCTGCCGATAACACGGAAAAGCCAGAAGAAAATTAAATTAATACTTTACAAATTTTAGTTTTGCATTATAATTTCAAATTATATTTTTAAACCTAAAGAGAGGTATTTATAATGATTTTAACGGATGAATTATGCGACAAATTGTGTGCTTCTGCAAGGCAAAAAGCAAAAGAAATTGGCATAGATATTAGTTTCGCTATCAGCGATGAAAATGGACTTTTGAAAGCTTATCGCAGATATGGAGAGCCGTTGGTATTAAGCATTACGCTTGTTCCAGGCAAAGCTTATACGGCAGCCGTTACGCAAAGTAGGACAAAAGATGTCGCCGCGGCAGCCGCAGAAGGCGCTCCGCTTATGGCAATCCAAACAAACGACCCTCGCATTACTCTCGTAGCTGGTGGGTATCCGTTATTTGTAAACGGTAAAATAGCGGGCGGTATTGGAGTTGGGGGAGGAAGCGAAGCGCAGGATTGCGAGATTGCAGAATATGTAGTTTCTATATTCAACGAAGCAATACAAACAGAATAGATTATTTCGGTTTTTTATAAAACCTAATAATGATTAATTTTTATATTTAAATAAAATCAAATAAAAATAAAGAGTCGTTATAAATTAAATTTTTAAACGGCTCTTTTTTAATTTTTAGGTTTGCAAAAAAGAATAGTCTCTCCGCACCAATGCGAAAAAGTTCTTATATAATATTCGTAATCCTTGTTAATAATATTTCTTTTTAAAAATTTTATTTATATAAACTATATAACAAATAGTAAAAATTAAATTCCATTTATCGGATATTTATCATAATATTGTCATTGCGAGGCTGACATAGGTATGCCGAAGCAATCCACTATTAAGAAGGTTAAATTTTAAAATCAAATTCTCTTTTGTTCTTATCGTTATTTTTATTAATTAAACTATTGACAAAAATGTTATTTAATCGTATA
>NZ_SJDU01000320.1 GCF_005518285.1 Brachyspira catarrhinii
CGCAAGGCGATCTTAGATTATTACAATAATAATTAAGAATTAACCATAATTAGGGAGGCTAAAATTTAGTCTCCCTTTTTTAATAATATTTTATAAACTTTTACTTATTTTTTAATTTTCTATTTCTATCAAAATCGCCTCTCGCTCCAGTGAGAATATAACCAATTTTATCAATGCTCTCTCTTAAAAGTTCCACTCCTTCGGCGGATTCAGTTCCAGTGGATATTTTATTATTATAAAGCAAATATTTTTTTCTCACATTCATTGGAGAGAGATTCGGCATAACGACATTAGCGCCATGCAATATTCCGAGTTCGCGTCCACCTTCTTTTATAGTGCCGAGCGCCGTGGTTGCGGGAATCAAAGACAAAGGAAAAATCAAACGAAGAATACTTATAAGAATCAAAGTAAGCTCCAATTCTCCTATTTTTTCATTTGCAAAAGGAGTGTCTTTATGCGGCAAAAAAGGACCGATTCCTATCATTTCGGGTTTAATTTCCTGCATAAATATCAAATCTCCAGCGATATTTTCCAATTTCTGAAAAGGGCTTCCAATCATCATTCCCGTTCCCGTTTGAAATCCTAATTTTTTCAAAGTCTTTAAACATTCCTTTCTATTTTCCAAACTCATGTATTTAGGATGCAATTTTGAATAATGCTCGTTTTCGGAAGTTTCATGTCTCAAAAGAAATCTATTCGCTCCGTTGTTTTTCAATTCTTTATAATATTCTTCTTCCTTTTCGCCGATTGATAGAGTCAAAGCGCAGTCGGGGAATTCTTTTTTTATCGCTTGAACGATATTCGACATTCTCTCTATATTAAAAAATTTATCCTCTCCGCCTTGCAAAACAAAAGTTCTAAAACCAATTTCGTAGCCAATTTTACAACATTCCAAAATTTCTTTTTTATTGAGTCTATATCTTTCTACGTTTTTATTGCTTTTTCTTATCCCACAGTAAATACAATCGTTTTTGCAATAATTCGTAAACTCTATAAGCCCGCGCATAAAAATATATTTTCCGAAAATTTTATCCGCTTTTTCTCTCGCTTTTTCTCTCAAATATTTTTTTAATTCTTTTATTTCAATTTTTTCTTTTTTATCAAGTTTCTTTTTATTTAAATCGTTATCGTATTCAAAAGAAGATAAAAGAGTTAAAGCGTCTTTATAAGAAATTTTTTCTTTTTTGTTGATTTTATCTATTATTTTTTTAGCCTTGTTAATATCAATAATATCGTTCATTAAATATAATTAACTCCGTTTATTTTAGCTATTGCCATTCCGTAATTCGTTATCGGTTTATTTTGTTTTTCGCATAATCTTATTCTGTTTAATATTTGCTTTCTCGTTCCCATACATCCTCCGCAATGAATAATCAAATCGTATTTCGACAAATCGCTTGGAAAATCCGCTCCAGCCGTGTAATCAATATCGAACGCAAAACCGAATTTATTTTTAAGCATATTTGGAATTTTTACCCTTCCAATATCTCCCTCAAGCGGAATATGAGAGCAGCTTTCGGCTATAAGTATCTTACTTTTTTGGTTTAAGTTATCTATAAAATCAGCTCCTCTTTTGTATATTTTTTCATCTCCTTTATATCGAGCGAATAGAACAGAAAAAGATGTTAATGCGCTTTCTTTAGGTTTTAATCTTTCAACTTCTTTAAAAACTTGCGAATCGGTTATTATGACTTTCGGAGGCTTCTTCAAACTTTTCAAAGCCTTTTCAAATTTATCGAATGTCGCTCCGACAACTATCGCTTTATTGTCGAGTATATCTCTTATCGTTTGAACTTGCGGCAAAATCAATCTTCCTTTCGGCGCTTGTATATCTTGAGGCATCACAAGTAAAACTATATCGTCTTCGCCCACTATATGCCCGACTATGCTTATTTCGTCTTCTTTTGAAAGATTATTTTTTATCGTTTCTATAAGAATATCTATATTTATCTTTTTGTTTGCGCTTATCGGCGCGCAATCAATATCGAAAATTTCTTTTATATTCTGTTCGACTGTTTTATAATTTTTATTCAAATCGATTTTATTTATAACGGCAATAATCGGAATTCCAAATTCGGATAATTTATTTTTCCATTCCAATTCCAAAATATAATCTTCGTTTTCAAAATTGCAATCAAAAACGAGTAATCCAATATCCGTTGATTCTACAATTTTTTTAGTCTTTTCAATTCTTAATAAACCAAGTTCTCCATCGTCATCGAATCCCGCCGTATCGACTATGACGCATGCGCCAATTTTATTTATTTCAATGGCTTTTTTCACGGGGTCGGTAGTAGTTCCCGCATTCTCCGAAACTATCGCGACATTTTGATTTGCCAGAGCGTTTATTATACTCGATTTCCCCGCGTTTCTTCTTCCGAAAATCGCTATATGAGTTCTGTTTGAATTTGGAGTATCGTTCATTTTTATGCCTAATTAAAAACCAAAAAATTAAAATTTAAAATCTCTTCTTCCTTCGTCTATTCCGTCCAAAGCATGGACAAGTTTATTCTTTACTTTTTCGTTTGGGATTTTTTCTATTTCGTTAATCATTACTCTGTCAATTTCTTTTTCCGTATCGTTTGATGCGTAATCGTTGGAATATTCTTTTAAGGTTATTATCGCGTTAGCCTGACAGAAATTTTTTATTTGTCCGCTTTTTGCAAAACTCAT
>NZ_SJDU01000321.1 GCF_005518285.1 Brachyspira catarrhinii
AATAGAAAACTTTATTTCTTTATTTAAAAAGTATTATTATTTTTTATATCGGAATTTTTAATCAAATTATTAGTTTTTTATGGCAAGCTGTCCGCATCCAGCGAGTATATCCTGCCCTTGTTTGAATCTTTCTATTACTTCTACGCCGTTGTCTTTTAATATAGATTTGAATCTTAAAATAATATCCTTATTCGGTTTTTTAAGTTCTGGGGCATGTTCTACGGGATTCATCGGAATTATATTTACTTTAAATGGAAATTCTTTTTTTAAGTTTACTATTCTGTAAGCATCGTTTACCGAATCGTTAATATCTTTTATAAGAACCCATTCAAAAGTTATCATTCTTTTTCCGTTTTTACTGTATCGCTTTAATATCGCAATCAAATTTTCCACATTATATTTTTTATTTATTGGCATTATTTTATCTCTAACTTCGTTTTTCAGAGAATGCAAAGAAACGGCAAGCCTGCAATCCAAATCTTTTTCTATCAATTGTTTTATTCCCGTAATCTCTCCCGCTGTCGATATCGTTATATGCCTTATTCCAAGATTAAATCCTTTATAAGAGTTGATAGTTTCTATTGCCTTGAATAAATTTTTCGTATTCGCCAAAGGTTCGCCCATTCCCATAAAAACTATAGAATTGACTTTTTTCGTTATAGCTCGCATTAAAATAAATTCCGCAAGTATTTCGTCAGCCGTCAAATTCCTTGAAAGCCCCATAGCTCCCGTAGAACAGAAAGCGCAGGAATATCCGCATCCCACTTGAGACGATAAACAAAATGTGACTCTTTCGTTTTTAGACAAAATTACAGATTCTATTTTTTTTTTGTCGTATAAAGATATTAATAATTTTTTAGTTCCATGCTCGTCTTCAAATATATTTTCCACTTTTGAATTATGAATAAAATAATTTTCTTTAAGCGATGCTCTTAAATTTTTTGGAATATCGCTCATCTCTTCAAAATCTACTGCATATTTTTTGTATATCCAATTTAAAATTTGAGAAGAATGAAATTTAGGAAAATTATTGCTTTCGCAAAATTTCTCCAAATCGTCTTCGGAAAGATTCATTAAAGATATTTTTTTAGCCATAATTAATTGTTTTTTTATTCGATTTATTTTTCCGTATCAACCAATAAATCGTTCGTATGCTCTTTATTTGAAACCGCTTTTTTATCCAAATTTTCTTTTTTATTTTCCGCTTCCGTTTTATCCGCTTTTTCTCCGTTTTTCTGACTTTCCAAATATTCGGTAAGTTCTTCTTTTACTTTGTCAATTCCGCCCATATTCAAATTTTCTCTTATCTGTATTTCAAGCTCCAATCTCATTTTTGGGTCGGAAGAAAGCAATTCTCTAACTTTTTCTTTTCCTTGCGCTATTTGCTCTCCGTTATAATAAAACCAAGCGCCGCTTCTTGTGATAATTTTCGCTTCCATCGCCAAGTCGATTAATAAACCTTCTGTAGAAATTCCATGCCCGAATATAATTTCTAAATTAACCACTTTGAAAGGAGCGGACAATTTATTTTTCACCACTTTAATTTTTACTTTATGCCCAATAGTTTCGTCTCCTTTCTTTATCCATTCCGTTCTTCTAATATCGAGTCTAACGGAAGAATAAAATTTCAAAGCCTTTCCTCCCGTAGTTGTTTCGGTAGGTCCCGCGCCGTATCCCGTAGTCGCTATATTTTGCCTTAACTGATTAATAAACACGACAGCGGTATTTGTATTGCTTATTATTGCCGTTAATTTTCTCAAAGCATGACTCATCAAACGAGCCTGTAAAGCTATATGAGCGTCTCCGATATCTCCCGCAAGTTCCGCTCTCGAAACCAATGCGGCAACGGAATCGACAACGACTATATCGAAAGCAGTTGAAGAAACCACTTTCTCCAAAATTTCCAAAGCCTCTTCTCCAGAATTTGGCTGCGAAATATATAGATTATCAATATCTACTCCCAAAGCGCTCGCGTAAGTAGGGTCTAATGCATGTTCCGCGTCAATAAAAGCCGCATATCCTCCCGCCTTTTGAGCTTCCGCAATCACATGAAGAGTGAGAGTAGTTTTTCCAGAAGCTTCATGCCCGTATATTTCCGTTATTCTTCCTCTCGGTATTCCGCCGACTCCAAGCGCATGGTCTAAAGTCAAAGCTCCAGTAGATATAACATCCACATTAACCGTTTTATTGCTTCCGAGTCGCATAAAAGAGCCCGCTCCGTATTTTTTATTTATTTGGTCGGTAATCGCTTCTATAGCTTCGTTTTTTCCGTCTTTTTTTATTTCAGAATTTTCTTTCTTTTTAGCAGTTGCCATTTGAATCACTCCATAAAATTAATATTATTCAATATTATTCATTGTATAAAGATACATTAATTTTGTCAATATTAAAATTTATATTTGAAAGTTATTTTATTTATAATTTATATAATATATAGCCGTCTAATTTAATATTTTGACAAATTAAATTATTCTGTTATAATGTTGCTTATGTTAGAAAAAGATTTTAAAGTTTTGAACGATTATTTTATGCGATATTTACTCGCAAAAGAAGACAGCCAAAATATTCTTAAAGATTTAATTAATTCCGTGAGAATTGACGCTGGGCAAGAAGGATTTGAAGAAGTAACTATTCTTAACACTTTCAACTTAAAAGAATCGA
>NZ_SJDU01000322.1 GCF_005518285.1 Brachyspira catarrhinii
AATAATAATTTTAGGTTTTATTTTTTTATACGGTTTTTATAAAGGAATAATTTCGATAACCGTTCCAATAGCAGCGATAATAATAACTTTTATAATAGCGCCTTTAATATATAATAATTTGTCAAAAATTTTTAATCATTCCGTTATTTTAAAAATAATTTCTTTTATAGCGAGTTATTCAATAATTCGCATAATTTTATCTAAAGCGGAAGACAACATAAAAAAATTACTAAAAATTATATTTTTGGGTTGGGTCGATAGACTTCTTGGAGCGATAGTTTTGACTTTAGTCGCATGCATAATAATCGTTTTTATTTCTTCAATTATAATGATTTTACCGCCAGAAATTTTAAAACCCGAATATTCGAATCAAATTCAAAATTCTACAATTCTAAATTTGATTTATAAATTCTTAAACGCAAATCTTTATATAGAAAAATTTTATTTTGATTTTGCATAAATTTTTTATAAAAATAATTTATCGTCTAACGAGGAATTTTCTTATTGGAATAAAATCGGCGGGATTCAAAGCCTCTCCGTTTCTTCTCACTTCAAAATGCAAATGGCTTCCAGTGGAATTTCCCGTGCTTCCCATTCTTCCTATCATAACTCCGACTCCGACATTGTCTCCAATTTTCGCGGTTATTCTGTTAAGATGTCCGTAATAAGTCGTGTAGCCTTTATCATGACGAACGATTACCAAATTTCCGTATCCTCCGCTATAGCCCGCAAATATTACTTTTCCTTTTCTTGCCGCATAAACGGGAGTATTCAAAATTCCTGGAATATCGACTCCCATGTGTTTCGTTCTAACGCCCGTAATAGGATGAATTCTATAACCGAAAACGCTGCTTATTCTATTTACGATTGTAGGCAGACTAAACATTTGTCCGAATTTGTCTATCCTTTCGTCCAAAGTATATCTTGCTCCTGGCAAAAATATATCGTCTCCGATTTTTATATCGGAAACATTTTTGATTTTATTGAAAGCCAAAATTCTATTTAATTGAATATCGTATTTATCGGCGACTTCTTCTATTTTTTCGTTTTCATTAATCGTATGCAATAATCCGTTTCTATTTGGAATTATAATTTTCTGTCCTGGACTCAATTTATTCGCGTTGCTTATTTTATTTACGCTAACCAAAGTATCCAAACTCGCTCCGATTTTTCGCGATATTGTCGTGAGATTTTCTCCTTCCCCAATCGTATATTCTTCGTATTTGATTCCGATTGTTCCATCGCTATTTAAAGTGTAATCGGAAGTTATATAATCGTAAAAAATGCCAGAAACTTTTCCGTTTATATTTTCAACGGAAGGAAGCGAAGTGATTTTAGGAATATTTAATAAAACTTCTTCCATTTCGTTATTGGTAGCGGGACTCATTTCGGACAATATTTTTTTGTAAGTTTCGTCCGAACTGTCGGATTTTTTGACGCTCATTGAATAATTGGATTTGTTTTTTACGGCAAATATTAAAAAATTGAATAATAAAACGAAAATTATTAATAATGAAATTTGAATTTTTCTATTTTGTAATAAATCCGTTATTTTTGAAAAATCGAAATTCATTAAAAAACTTTCGGCTTTATTTTTAAAATATTCAAAAAGTAAATTTATATTTTTCTTCAAACTATTTATTAAATTCTTTTTTAAGCTTTTTTTTCTTGCGCTTCTTTTATAACTTCTCAAAACTTTCGTGTATTTAATTTGTTTATTTCTCATAATCTTTATTTGCTAATTATTATTTTTAATTTTATATCTTAAATAGTATATATAATTTTTATTATATTGTCAACTTAAATTTTATTATTTTATATTTTCCAAAATTTTATTATAATTGGACATGCTTTCATAATCGCCTATTCGTTCGTATAATTTCAAAATATCCGTCAAAGCTTCTTTATCGTTTTTATCTATTTCCAAAATTCTTTTCAAATAATAAATTACTTCGTTTCCGTTTTCATTAATATCTCTTTTAAGTAAAGACAATAATTCTTTTATAATTTCAATATTCGATTCGTCAAGTTTAATCGCTTCTTCAAAATATTTTTTAGCGTTATCGTAATCGTTTTTCAAAATATACGCGTTTGCAAGTCGGTAATAATATTTATAATAATTTTTTAATTTCAAAGCGTTATTATAATTTTCAATAGAAGATTCAATATCGCTTAAAATCGCGTCCACTTTATATTTGCTATAATGCATACATCCCAAAGAATATAGATAATAATGATTTTTTTTGTTAAGACAATTTTGAATATTTATTGCCAAATCGTTTATTATTTCGCTATTCGTTTTATCAATTTTATTCATTAAATATTCCAAATAATCAATATTGAAATAAATATTTTCTTTATGGAAATCGTAAAATAATCTATAAATATCGCTATTTTCTAAAATTATTTTTTGATAATAATATCCTAAAAGCGAAGTATAATCTTCTTCCGTTATATAAGTAATTCGATTATTCGAGTTGTCATAAACATCTTTTAAAAGTTTATTTATAGAATCAAATAGATTTTCTTCTTTTGAATAAACGCTTTTTTCAATCCATTCTCTCGGTTTTTCGTTGTCAAAAATAATATAATTAAGCAAAATTCCGTTTTTAAAAATTGAATATGATTAGATTTTTAAAAAATAGTTTTATAATA
>NZ_SJDU01000323.1 GCF_005518285.1 Brachyspira catarrhinii
ACATTCTTTCATATAATATAATTTTTACGAACCTCATGCGGATATGCATGGGGTTTTATTTGGATTGCTTCAGCAGAGCTTTGCAATGAAAAAATAATTTATTTGTTTTATTCGATTATATAATTAAAAAATATTATGTTAACTATTGACAAAAAAGCGAATTTGTATTATTATATAAAATAGGGAATTATGTTAACTAATTAAATAAATTAAATTTAAAAAAAATAACGAATAAACATAATTTTTTTGTTAAAGTAAACATAATTATATCCGAAATATTATAAAGATAACTTTTATTTAGGCAGGTATTCCTATGCAGGACTTTATAAATAAATTGATAAGTCAAGTTAAAAATATTTTTTCCAAAACCACTAAAGTTCAAAAAGCTATAGTGATAGGCATTTTGGTTGTCGCTCTCGGCGCGATTGTGGCTACTGTGATTTTAAGCTCGAGAAGAACGGGAACTTTATTATTTCCGAACGCTTTGGGTCAGGAAGACGCGAGAAATGTTATATCAGTTTTGGAAGCGAGCAATATTAAATATACTTATAGAAACGGATTCATAACTCTTAATAATATGTCAGATAAAGCGAAAGCGGAATTGGAATTGGTTAAAGAAGGAAAAATGCCCGCATCTTTGGACGGTTGGGAATTATTCGATTCGCCTCGTATAGGAATTACCGATGTCGAATTGGATATAAATAAAAGAAGGTCCTTGACTAAAGCGATTACTCAATTATTAATGAAATTGGATTTTGTGCAAGAAGCTACGGTTGATTTGGCTTTTCCTAAAAAAGAATATTTAACGGATGTTGATGCTCCCGTTACCGCTTCTGTGGTTATTAGAGCCGAGCCTTTCAAAGAAGAAGTTTTAAGAGACCCAAAAACCGTTAGAGGACTTCAAAGATTAATCGCTATGGGAGTCGATAAATTACAGCCCGAATTCGTAACGATTACAGATAGCGTTGGATTGGTATTAACCGATTTTACGGACGAAGCCGCCAATTTGAAATTGAAAGTCGCTCAAGAAGAATTGAAAATAGTCGATAGAGAGAGAAAAAAGATAGAAAATAAAATAAGACAAACTTTGGGAAGAATATATACGAATAGAGTGGAAACTACTATAGCTTTGGAATTAATATGGGACGAAGTGACCGTTACAAATAATTTGGTTCTTCCTATAACTTTAAAAGAGGACGACCCTTCCACTCCTTATGACGACAGCCAAATTACGAATAAAGTTCAAGTTTCAAGCCGAACGGTGACGGAAGATTGGAGGGGACAGCAATTTATTCCTCAAGGCGCTGCTGGAGCGGAAGAAAATGTTCCTCCAGGCTATGCCGATAAAACGGATAGATGGCAAACTTATACTAAAACTGACAGCCAAGATAATTACGAATTAAGCAAAAGATACGAAGCGATAAAGAAAGGAAGCTATCAAATAGGAAAAATATCAGCGGCGGTTGCGCTTGACGGAAGATGGACGAGAGTTTACGATGCGAACGGAGAGCCTGTAATAACGAACGGAACGAGCTATGTTAGAGAATATCATCCAGTATCCGCAGAAGAGATAAGAAATGTAACTTCTTTGGTTCAAGCGGCTATAGGCTACGACTTGAGAAGAGGCGACCAAGTTAGCGTGACGCATATTCAGTTTGACCATTGGGATAGATTTAATAGCGAAGACGCGAGACTCATGAGAAACAGCTTCATAAGAAAAACTTTGGTTATAGCCATGATTTCTTTGCTCGCGTTGTTTATATTGGTATTGATAGTTAGAGCGATTCAGAAAGAGCTTGCCAGAAGACGCAGACTCAGAGAAGAAGAACTCGAACGAAGACAGATGGAAATGCGAAGACAGGCTATGATGAATGTAAACGAAGAGCCTATGACGGAAATTAATTTGGAAGACGCCGCTCGTAAAAAACTTATGGAAGAAGTTATACGAGTGAGCCATGAAAGACCAGACGATGTGGCTAAATTATTAAGAACTTGGATGGCGGACGATAAATAAAATATAGAAAATAAATTATAAAAGTATAAAATTGAAAATATAAAATAAATTAAAAAATAAACGAGTTATAAAATAGGAGATATATTATGGCTACGGCTAATAAAGAAAACGATAAGAAACAAAAAGTTTTAAGCGGACGTCAAAAAGTCGCTATATTCCTTGTTTCCCTCGGAATGGAAACTTCAAGCGAAATATTTAAACATTTGAGAGAAGAGGAAATAGAGCAGATTACTTTCGACATAGCGCGACTCGAAAATATAGAAGCCGCCGATAAGGACGCCGTTTTTAGAGAATTTCAAGAGATGATGATAGCGCAAGATTTTATAACTCAAGGCGGTATAGATTACGCGAGAGATTTATTGGAACGTTCGGTTGGAAGTCAAAAAGCGGGAGATATTATAAACAGATTGACTTCATCGTTGCAGGTTAGACCTTTCGATTTTATAAGAAGAACGGACCCTGCGCATTTGCTTAACTTTATACAAGGAGAGCATCCTCAAACTATAGCGCTTATTTTGGCTTATTTAGAGCCTCAAAAAGCCGCAAGTATATTGGGTTCGTTGCCTTCGGAAATTCAGCCCGATGTGGCAAAACGTATAGCGATAATGGATAGAACTTC
>NZ_SJDU01000324.1 GCF_005518285.1 Brachyspira catarrhinii
TTTTTATTTCCAGATATATTAAATAACGAAAAATCTTTTCTTACTTGAACGGAACTTATACCTATGGCATCTCCCAAATTATTTGAATAAGCTTTTATGAAACCGAAACTTTTCATACGTTTTAATGCATTTTTATACTTTAATAAACGCATAATTTGTGTTCTGCCAATCATATTTTTACTCCTTGATTATTATTTTAAATGTTATTCATTGAATTGTTTAACTATATTATAAACTAAATAAAGTTATATGTCAATATAATAATTAAAAAAATAAAATTATGTAATTAGTATTTTTTGTAACATTATTTATATTATATTAAATACTTGTTTTTGATTATTTTTGTGTTAAAATATATTTATGAATAAAGATATAAAATTAATAGCTACCGATTTGGACGGAACATTTTTAAATAACGAAAGCGAAATAAGTTCGTTTAATAAAGAAATTTTTGAATATTTGGCAAATAACGGAACGGAGATAGTTTTATCTACGGGCAGACCTTTCGAGGGAATGATTCGATATAAAAGACATTTGAATAATAAAAATAATTCGATAGTTTTAAACGGAGCGATAATTACCGATAGCGGCGGAAAATTTATTTATGACGAGCCTTTGGACGAAAAAACCGCGCTTAAAGTAATGGATATTTACCAAAAATATAAAAAAGAGAATGTTTATTTGCATGTTTACAGCGGAAATAAATATATCGCTTCCGAAGAAGATTTTTATTTTAGAAGATATGCAAATAAAGAAAAACTTAAAGAAATTTTTGTAGGTTTGAATAATATTGAAAGTTTTGAATTCAGTAAAATGCTTTTTATCGGCGAGCATGAAATTTTGGAAAGATTGCAAGACGAAATAAGAAGTTCGGTTAAAGTTCATACTTCTTTTTCGCATACAAGTTTTTTGGAAATACTTAGAGACGGAATAAATAAAGGAACGGCTTTGAAATGGCTTTGCGAGAAAAAAGGGGTAAATCGGGAAAATGTTATAGCATTCGGCGACAATTATAACGATATTGAAATGATTGAATTTGCGGGAGTCGGAGTCGCTATGGAAAACGGAGAAGAGGAAGTGAAAAGCAGAGCCGATTATATCGCGTTAGATAATCATTCCAACGGCGTTGGAAAATTTTTGAAAGATTTTCTTGATTTATAGATTTTTATAGAATTTATATCTTCTTCTTCAAAAAACAAGCATCCGCAAATTGAAAAAGATAAAATTATTGACAATTAAAATTTTTTTAGTATAGTTAAAAAAGAATAATTATTTAATATTTTAATTTATACTTTATTTTAATGGAAATTTTATAATGAATAAAACGAAAATCGTCCAAGTAGGAAATATTTTAATAGGAGGCGGGAATCCTATAAGCATTCAATCGATGACGAATACCGACACGAGAGATATAAAATCAACCGTGAGTCAATTAAAAGCTCTCGAAGAAGCGGGGGCGGATATCGTGAGGCTTGCCGTTTTGGATATGGACGCCGCAAAATCTATAAAAGAAATAAAATCTCAAATAAAAATTCCGTTAATCGCCGACATTCATTTTGATTATAGACTCGCTTTGGAAAGTATGAAAAACGGAATTGACGCTTTAAGATTAAACCCTGGAAATATTAAAGATAAAGAGAAAGTCAAAGAAGTTATAAAAGAAGCGAAGGCTAGAAATCTAACTATAAGAGTCGGAGTGAACGGCGGAAGTTTGGACAGAGCGATTTATAAGGAAGTTAGCCCCGAAAATATGGTAAAAAGCGCGGGAGAACATATAAAATTAATGGAAGATTTGAATTTTACGAATATAAAAGTTTCTTTAAAATCTTCGGATATAAAAACGACTATTGACGCGAATATTTTATTTAGAAAAAAATACGATTACCCGATTCATTTGGGAGTGACGGAAGCGGGAACTTTAAGAAGCTCGCTCATAAAAAGCACAAGCGCGCTATCCTATCTCATAATGAATGGAATCGGAGACACGATAAGATATTCTATAACGGGCGACCCTGTGGAAGAAGTTATGGCGGGAAAAATGCTTTTAAAATTTTTGGGTTTAAGAAAAGAGCCTTCCGTAGAAATAATTTCATGTCCCACTTGCGGAAGATGTCAGGTTGAAGTCGAAGAGGTTGCAAGTTATATTGAAAAGCATGTTCAAAATATGAAAAAAAATATTACTATAGCGATTATGGGCTGCGTGGTAAACGGACCGGGCGAGGCAAGGCATGCGGATTTTGGAGTCGCTGGCACTGGAGACGGAAATTTTATTTATTTTGAAAAAGATAACGAACCGATTAAAATATCAAAAGAAAATATAATAAATTTCATAACAAAAAAAATTGAAGAATTTTAATCTTTTATATAATATTCTCTAATTCTTTATTAAGAAAAAATATTTTAAATTTAAAAACCTTGATAAATTATATTTCCGCTGTCGGTTATTCTTATGACTTTTCTGTCGGAAAATCTTATTTTATAAACTCCCGCTTTTTTCTCTATATCGACTATTTTTGAATTAGCCAAAAAAGAATTGATTGAATTTATAACGGCTTCTGGCAATACTTTTTCTGGAACATAATTATAATAACCGTCTATTTTTATCCAATTTCCGTCCGCCGTAAAAGATA
>NZ_SJDU01000325.1 GCF_005518285.1 Brachyspira catarrhinii
ATGTTTTGTTATCTTTCTAAAATTATCGACTTATAAATTCATAACTTTAATTAAACAAAAAAATATAAATAAAGTCAAAAAATAAAAATTATTGAATATTATAAGACTTTTTCCTCTTTACATCTATTTGTCTTTGAAACTCTTTCAAGTTTTTGACTTGAATGGTATTGTTTTTTATATTTATTTTTCCCGCCATAGGTTTTAAAACTTTCTGAACTTCCATCGGCTTTATCGCACACCAATTTGCAATATCGTTTACCGTTGCGTTTAATTCCTGCGGTTCGTTATAAGCGTCTCTCGGAATATTTTGAATTTCGGCAAGTAAAAGCAAACAGTCGTATATTCTTAAATTCGGTTCGTTTAATTGAAGTATTAAGAGTCTTCTTTTTGAATCGAATATTCTTTTTGCAAACATTTTTGAAAGTTTAAGCGCCATTTCTATATTATTTGCAAGAACGGATTGAAAATTTTCTTTTTTTAATTCGAGCAAAACTGTAGGTTCGTTCGCAATCGCGGACGCGCTTCTTGTCGTGTCTTCCAAAATTGCCATCTCTCCGAAAAAATCTCCCGCATGAACTATATCGAGCAGTTTTTCCACATCTTTAATCACTTTCGTTATTTTTACCGAGCCACTTTGAACCATATAAAATTTATCGCCCTTTTCAAATTCCAAAAATATGATGTCGTCTTTTTCGTATTTCTTTGTATGCGAAGATATATTATTATCCATTTTTTATTCCTTGTTAAAATTTAAAATTATAGAATTAATTTATTTAAGCGGAGGAGCTATGTCGCTGTCGTCCGTTATATTCAATTTTTCTTTGCAGGCTTTTATTTTATTTTCAACCGTATGATAAAAAGAAGAATTTTCATCCGCTATTTGATAATATCTTTTATAAGCGTATAAAGCGTTTTTGAATTTTTGATTCTTAAAATAAAATTCGCCGATATTATATAATCCTTCCAGCTGATTCGGTCCCTCTTCGTCTTCCTCTTTTTCCACAAGATTTCTAACATTTTTATTTAATCTTCTTAATTGATTTGAAAATACTCGAAGCATTTTTATTATTATGGATTTATTTTTTGAAACCAAATTTTCAAATTCTTCGTAAGTAATGATTATAATAACGCAGTCGCTTAAACATTGAACCGTGTCTTCCTGCGGATAAACTCCAAGCAGACTTTTTACTCCGAAAAATTCTCCCACATTTATCGGCTCTCTCGTTTCGTATCCCGTTTCTTCGGATAAAAATATACTTTGAGCTTGTCCTTCTTTTAATATATAAATTCTATCGGAAGGGTCGCCCGCAAAATATACCACAGAACCCGATTTATATACTTTTGTTTGCATATATTCAATTCCTTAACAATTTTTATTAAACCGTTTCAAATATTTAATTAATTGTATCATTTATAATACTTTTTTCAAGTTTTAATGTCAATATATTGTCATATGTAGCATAATTATGATAAACGCTTGATTTTTTTGGTTAAATTAAATATAATTAAACATTAAAAAATAATTAATTAAAAATTGGGGGATTTATATATGTCCGACAATATTTCAAAATTTCAAAAAAACGCCGAATTAATATTTACTTACATTTATAATAACAGAATGATAATTATATCCGCAGTCGTTCTGATTATAGTCATAGTCGCGGGAATTTTAATTTATAATATGAATATCGAAAATCAAGATAAATCGGTTAATTCCGAATTTGAATCCGCGTTCGCTTTATATAGTCAAATGCCAGAGGAGAGATTGAACGACCCGAATGTCGTAATCGAAATAACCACAAGATTTCAAAAAGTTTATAGAGAGGCGAAAGGAAAAACTTTGAAATTAAGGGCCGCTTATTCTTTGGGTTCGATTTATTACGATATAGGAAATTTTAGCGAATCGTCAAAATATTTTAAGGAAGTCGCGGACAGCAGAGGTTTTTATTTGCAAGAAAGCGCGATTTATAATTTGGCAAACTCCCAAATCGAATTAACGAATTATACGGAAGCGGTTAATACTTTGGAAAATTTTATCAGAGCTTATCCGAATAGTTATTTGAATCCGCAAGCAACTTTGACTTTGTCGGATGTTTACAGAAAACAAAACGATAAAACAAAGTCGATAAATGTTTTAAGAAATTGGATGAATAATAATACTAATAATCAATATTTAAATATTTTTTCGGAAACGATAAGCCTTATAGAAAATAATGTTTATTAATATTTTAAGTTTAATTTTGTTTAAGGAAATAAAATTTTGAATAAAGACGCTCCTCTAATAGTTCAAGGAGACGGCACAATTCTTTTAGATGTCGGCGCAAAAGATTTTGAGGAGATAAGAAATTTTATGCTCGTTTTTGCGGAACTCCTTAAAAGCCCCGAATATATACATACTTACAGAATAACTTTAGTGTCATTATGGAATGCTGCAAGTTTGGATTATAACGCCGAAACTATTATAAATTTTCTAAAAAAATACGCTTCCTACGAAATACCGAAAAATATAATCAAACAAATAGAAACAAGCATAGAAAAATACGGAAAAGTGAAAATAATAAAAGAAAATGAAAAATATTATTTGATAAGCGAAGATGAAGATATTATTGACGAAATAGCTCATTAT